>DVLI01000012.1 GCA_018715595.1 Candidatus Caccoplasma merdavium
TGCTCGGCGGCTTTGCGGAACCAGTAGACGGCTTGTGCGGAATCTTTTGTGACCCCTTGGCCTTTGCCATAGCAGTATCCGAGGTTGTTTTGGGCTGCGGCATTTCCCTGCTCGGCGGCTTTGCGGTACCAGTTGACGGCCTGTGTGTAATCCTTGGTGACTCCTTGGCCTTTGCCATAGCAGTATCCGAGAAAATATTGCGCTGTGCCATTTCCCTGCTCTGCGGCTTTGCGGTACCAGTCGGCGGCCTGTGCGTAGTCTTTTGAGACTCCTCGGCCGTATTCATAGCAGAATCCAAGCCTGAATTGAGCTGCGGTATCTCCTTGTTCTGCGGCTTTGCGGTACCAACTGACGGCCTGTGCGTAATCTTGTGTCACGCCTTGACCGTCGTAATAACAATCTCCGAGGTTGTTTTGGGCCGTAGCATAACCTTGCTCAGCCGCTTGACGGAAACAGTTGACGGCTTTTGCATAATCTTGCGTCACACCATCGCCGTTGTAATAGCGCAGGCCGATGTTGTAGAGTGTCTCGGAGTCGTCTTGCAGGGTGAAGTCGAGGGGAAGTACCTGCCCCTCTTCGACGGTGATGCGCTGCTCGATGGGGGCGCAGCCCGCCTTGGTGAGGGTGAAGGTGTGGTCGCCGATGAGTACGTCGGTGTAGATGTTGGGGGTTGTGCCCGGGAGGGTTACGCCGTCGATGGCCACGGTGGCACCGCTCGGTCGGGTGCTTACGTTGAGCGAGCCGTAGCGGGGTACGGGAGCCGCCAGGTCGATGTGCCGCTGTTCACCCGCTGCGATTTCGACAGTCTGCCGGGTGGGGTAGTGTGACGCCTTGCGTGCCTCGATGGTGTAGAGCCCGGTCGTCAGTCGGCCGCTCCATCGGCCGTTTCCTTTCCGTTCGTCATTGACATAAATATCGGCATCGCCGGCCGCCGTGATGGTCGTCAGGGCGAAGTTGGGCGGCAACGTGGCCCGCACGGGCTGTGTCGACCCGTCGCCCGGCACGGTGATGTCGAGGGCGTGGTTCTTATATTCGGCCCGCTTGAACAGCAGCCGGTGTTGCCCTGGAACAAGACGTTTGGTGGTGAACGGCGTGGTGCCGGCCGACTCGTAATCGCCGTCGATATACACCTCGGCGCCGGTCGGGTCCGATTCGATTTGCAGCAGACCGTAGGCCGGCCGCAAGGTCACTGCCATCTCTTTCTTGGTGTTGCCCATGTCGATTTGTCCCACCTCGGGCTCGTGCAGGGCGGCCGATACGCGATAGGTGTGTTTGCCATATTTGAGGAAGACGGTCACTTCGTCGTTTTCCACCTCATAGGGCACCTCGTCGATGCTCACCTCGGCGTTGGAGGGGGAGACCTTCATCACCAAATATTGCCCGCCGGCACTCTCCTGCACGACGGTCGTCACCCGACCGGTAGCCAGCACCATCTCGTAGGTGCGCCCCGCCTCGATGGATATGGGGTAGAAATAGTCGCGTAACACGCCCAATTGCGGGTGAGAAATGGTGATTTTGCGGGATTTGGGCGGCACATACACCCATATCTCGCCGGCACGTTGGGTCGTGCCCACGATACCCAGCATGCCGCCGTCGAAGACGAAGTCGGTTTCGGTGGTAACGACTTTTATGAGGGCGGCCGTTTCGTTGTTCTGGTCTTTTTTCAGTGTGCCGGCGGTGTTGGCCGTGAGGTCGGTCTCCAACAGGCGGAAACTTTTCACCGAGATGTTCTGAGCCGACAAGCCAGTGCCGGAGAGTCCGAAAATAATCAGAAGAATAAAAACAAGTCCTCTTTGGGATATTCTTGTGTGAGCCATGTTGCTGAGTCTAAATCCTTTGTTGGGTGCGGTTTTGGGTGCGACCGCACCTCATGTGCAAAAATAGAATGTTTTCACAAATTTACAAAATTTCACCGAGAAGCAATTTTTGTTTTTGTCATTCCCCTTTTCTGCCATTCCCCACATGATGGGGAATCCACAAAACGCCCTCTTTCACACCACTGGATTCCCGCTCCGTGGCGGGAATGACAGAGGGGTCGCAGGAATGGCAAAAGGGTGTCATTCCCCGCATGATGGGGAATCCATGGGGTTTTTTGTTCATTCTTCTCTTCGGTGAGAAGAACGAACCAAGAAGAACCGCCGCCCGGTATCGGGCTTTTTCGCTCGGTCGCCGACGCCTCGCTCGGGGGCTGCGGAACTCGCTGCGCTCACACAGTCCTCGCCCTCTTTCCGCTCTCGGCTGCCGCCCTCCCTGCCCGATAAGGGCGTTTTTTTCTTTTTTCCCTATTTGCGCGTATTTGCTTGTATCCCTTTTGTTCCCTTCACCCTTTTCCCTTGAAGGGTGAGGGTACTGTTATTCCCTGCTCGACGGGGAATCCATAAAACGACCTTTTTCACACCACTGGATTCCCGCTCTGTGGCGGGAATGACAGAAAGAAACGCCCGGAATGACAGAGAGGAGTGGCGGAATGATACAGAGAGAGGAACGCTCGGGAATGACAGGGGGCACCCGGAATGATTGAGAGAAGGGGCGGGAATGAAGACGCTCGGAATGACAAATGACGCGGCTCGGCATAGTCAATGATGAAAACGTTGTTTTCTCCTTGCCTCTGCGCTCGCCTTTCACTATCTTTGTCCCTCGAAAAAAAAAGTAAATATGAAATTTGAAGATTTTGATCTTGAACCCGATGTGCTGGAAGGTCTCGATGCGATGAACTTCAAAGAGGCGACGCCCGTGCAGGAGGCCACCATTCCCGTCGTTCTCGAAGGGAAAGACCTCATTGCTTGTGCCCAGACCGGTACCGGCAAGACGGCCGCCTATATATTGCCGTTGCTCAACCTGCTCACCCGCCGCCCTTCGTCGCGCGATTGTGTGCGGGCCATCGTCATAGCGCCCACCCGTGAATTGGCGCAGCAGATCGACATGCAGTTCGAAGGTTTTTCCTATTTCCTCCCCATCTCGACGTTTGTCGTTGCCGGCGGTGGAGATGGCGCCCAATGGGACCAGCAGAAACGCGGCCTGCAAATGGGCGCCGATGTGATGATTGCCACGCCCGGCCGTCTCATATCGCACCTGCTCAACACCAAGGGCGATCTCTCCGGGGTCGAATATCTCGTGCTCGACGAGGCCGACCGCATGCTCGACATGGGATTCTACGATGACATCATGCAAATCTGTTCGTTCCTGCCCAAAGAGGGGCGTCAGACCCTGCTTTTCTCGGCGACCATGCCGCCCAAGATACGGCAACTTGCCCGTCAGATTCTTCACGAACCGGCCGAAGTGAACATCGCCATATCCAAGCCCAACGAGTCGATACGCCAATCGGCCTACATCTGCTACGAACCCCAGAAAATGGGCATCATCAATGCTATTTTTGCCCAAGGCGTCAAAGGGAAAACCATCATTTTTTCTTCGTCGAAACTCAAAGTAAAACAACTCACGACGACACTCTGCCGGCGTCATTACAACGCCCGGGCCATGCACTCCGACCTCGACCAGCCCCAGCGCGAAGAGGTCATGCTCGACTACAAAAACGGCAAGATAGATATTCTTGTGGCGACCGACATCGTGTCACGAGGCATCGACATTACCGATATTGTGCTGGTTATCAACTACGACGTGCCGCACGACCCCGAAGATTATATCCACCGTATCGGCCGCACCGCCCGGGCCAATGCCGAGGGCGAAGCCATCACGTTTGTCTCGGTCGATGACCAGGAGCGTTTCTACCGTATCGAGAAATTCCTCGAACGCGAAATTCCCAAGACACCGCTGCCCGAGGGGCTGGGTGAAGCTCCCGACTATGACATACTCGCGCTCGACCGCCGCTCTTCCCGCAAAGGCGGACGCGGCCGTTCGCGGAAGGGGGGAGGAGGCGCATCGGGTCGCTCTTCCCGTGAAGTCCGCCCGGGGAAGGACGAGAATCGTCGCAACCGTACGAAAACGTCCGCCGAAGTGCCGGCGCCCGATTCCACGGCAGCACCCGCCACACCGTCGTCTTCGGCCGGAAGCGATGCTCCACAAAAGAAATCCCGCCGCCGCAATCACCGTCGTCGCCGGGGAGGCAACGGCGGGAACAATTCTCCGGCCGGTAATACCCCGGCTCCGGCACAGGACGAATAGATATTCTGTAACGACAAGAAGGGGCTGCTTCCCCCGGGAAGCAGCCCCTTCTTGTCGTTAGATGCTTGAATATATTTATTCAAAACGGATTGTGATGTTTTCCCCACCCACGCTATGTGCCAGTCCAGCAGGATTGTCGATGTGTCCTATTCGAGTGTAGCTATATGGACTCGAGAAAGTCTTGTAAAATAAGACCAGGCAGTCGTTGCCCCACAGCATGATGTCTCCTGCGTAGATGGTTCCCGGTTGATAAGAGTCGGTGGGCAGGCTTTGCGGCAGGTAGTAAAACTTTTCATTACCGGCGTGTTCTTCCATTACAACCGTCATCGGGAGTAGTGCTTTGAGTGCAGTGGTGGTAGGGGTGTTTTCGAGTATGGCGGTAAAAGTGGCATTGCCTATTTTTACATGCATCATATTGGTCTCGGTTGGGACGTCATCTTCATTGTTGTCATTCCCTTCGGGGTTTTCTACATCGCTGTCTCCTGCCGAACTTTCGTTGCCAATGTTTTCATCTGGGGTGGAAGTTGGCGTTGTCTGAGTCGGGGTATCCGAGGGCATAGGGGGCTCGTCGGTCGAACAGGCAATGGTACCTGCCGACAAACATACGACGAACAACAGAATGGAGAGTCGGTTTTTCATGGCAATTATATTTTTATGTTGCGGATAAATCGAGCCGGATTCCCGGCATAAATCGCATTGGCAGGAACATCTTTTGTGACAACCGAACCGGCGCCCACAATAGCATTTTCACCCACCGTGATGCCGGGCAAGACGATGGCGCCGGCGCCTATCCAAGCGTTGCGTTTGATGACAATGGGGCGAGTGTAGACGTTGTGTCGCAAATGAGGCTCTTCGGGGTGATTTTCTGTGATGAGACATACTTGCGGGCCGATGAAAACATCATCTTCGAGTGTGATGCCACCTCGGTCGAGAAAGGTGCACCCCGAGTTGATAAAGACATTTTTCCCTAATCGGGTAAATCGGCCAAATACGGTGTGGAAAGGAAGGAATATACGCACCGTGTCGTCGATGTGGCTGTCTGTGAGCCGACCGAGAATCTCTCGAACCTCTTCGTCGGTGTGAGGTTTGTTGTTGAGTTCATTGACAAGTTTCAGTCCCGACTCGAAGGCTTCCTGTAACAAGTAATAGTCGGGGTCATTTTCGAGAATCAGTTCGCCTGCTCTCATTCTTTCAAAAATATCCATGTTTTTTTTGTAGAAGTTGCGAAGCAAAAGTAGAAAGCTCGGTTTATTTACCAAGTAGACATGTTACAGAAAGAAAGCCCTCAATTACTGTTTTTTTTTGATTGAATAGTATTCATTGCCAAGTTGGCTCGATTTATTTTTACGGCTAAAATAAGGCGGGCCGCTTTCGTAAAGCGGCCCGCCGTGTGATTGACGAGAGGAAACGTCTTTATCGTATGATGGTCATTTCGTCGATGAGGTTCTGTGCGCCGGCATATTTGTCGATGATGAAGAGAATGTATCGTATGTCGACGTTGATGCAGCGTTGCAGGTCTTTCTCAAAGACGATGTCGCCGCTCATGGCTTCCCAGTTGCCGTCGAAGGCGGCGCCGATGAGTTCACCCTTGGCGTTGATGACAGGGCTGCCCGAGTTGCCGCCCGTGATGTCGTTGTTGCTCAGGAAGCAGCAGGGCAGGTCGCCGTTGGCCATGGCATACTCGCCGAAGTCCTTTTTGAGAATGAGCTCTTTGAGCTTGGCCGGTACCACAAATTCCCAGTTGTCGGGGTCTTCTTTTTCGAGAATGCCGCGTTGGGTGGTGTAGTAGCGGTAGTCGACACCGTCGGCCGGGGAGTAGGGCAGCACGTTTCCGTAGGTGAGACGTATGGTGAAGTTGGCATCGGGATAGGTGGGGGCATCACCGGCCATGTCGAGCAGACCTTTGATATACACCTTCTTGGCGCGGGTGAGGCGGTCGCTCAGCGGTTTGCGCTCGGCCGCCAGTTCGAGCGACTTCTCGATGTAGGCGTTGCGCAGGGCAACCATGAGGTCGTTTTCGAGCGTCTTGGCCGAGGGCTTTTTGCAGAATTTCTCGAAGTTGGCCTGGCTGGCGAATACCGATTTCTCGAAAGCGGCGTCGACATAGCGGTCGATGTCGCCCTTGAATTTCTTGTCGATGAGGTCGAAGATGGCGATGCGTTCACCCTCGGGCACGGCATCGCGGTAGGCTTTCAGCATGGCTTTGGCCACCCGGCGGTCGACTTGTGCGTTGTAGTCTTTGTCGGCAAATTGGGCGTAGTTCTCTTTCAGTATCGTCATCAGGGAGTCGACACGCGGTTGGTTTTTCTCTTTGAGGGCTTTTATCAAGGCGGCCGTGGGAGGTACCTGGGTATATTCGATGGCGATGGCCACGCCTTCGAGCAGTTGGTAATAGGCGAGATTGACGGCCGACATTTCGTCCATGACGGCGGCGATGCTGTCGAGGGCGGCGATGTACTCGGGGTGGTTGTTGGCGCGGGCCCATTGGCGCAAAGCCTCTTCGCCCGCTTGTTTTTCGCCGATGACGTTCAACTTGTCGATGCCGCGGTTCATGCCGATGGCGTTTTTATGATAGTTGCTCGAACGGGCGTATTTGCTGGCATATTGTATGCGCACGGCAGGGTCGGCCAGCATCTCGTCGAGCAACTCGGCCTGACGCACTCCCCGCATGGCGATGCGGGTGGCATTCACTACGTCGCGCATGTCTTTTACCTCCCAGGAGGTGTAGTAGCGGTTGGTCGTCCCGGGGAAACCCATAATCATGGTATAGTCGTTCTCGGTTACCCCTTTGAGCGAGATGTTGAAGTAACGTTTGGGTTTCATCGGCACGTTGTCGGCGCTGTACTCGGCCGGTTTGCCGTCGGGTGAGGTGTAGACGCGGAAGAGCGAGAAGTCGCCCGTGTGGCGCGGCCACATCCAGTTGTCGGTGTCGGCCCCGAATTTGCCTATCGACGAGGGGGGAGCGCCTACCATGCGTATGTCGTTGTAGACGGTGATGGTGAACATGAAGTACCGGTTGCCGCCGTAGAACGGTTTGATGACTACTTCGGTGAAGGGGTTTTCGGCCAGGAATTTCTCGCCGGCCATTTTACGGGCCTGTTTGTTGAGAAATGCGGCGTTGTAGGCATTCATCTCGTCGCCCGACTCTTCGACGGCCTTGTCGATGGAGTCGGTCACCTCGACGATTTTCTCGATAAACCGCACTTGCAGTCCCGGGGTGGGCAGCTCATCTTTCTTGCTCATGGCCCAGAATCCGTCGGTGAGGTAGTCGTGCTCGACCGTGCTGTGTTGTTGTATGGCGTCGTAACCGCAGTGGTGGTTGGTGAGAATCAGTCCTTCGGAGGAGATGATTTCGCCGGTGCAACCGCCGCCGAAGATGACTACGGCGTCTTTCATCGAGGTGCTGTCGGGGTTGTAGATGTCGTCGACATCGATGAGCAGACCGGCCTTTTTCAGCTGTTCGCTGTTTTGCTGTTTGAGGAAGGGCAGGAGCCACATGCCTTCATCGGCCATGGCCGGCGAGAGGGCGAGGGTTGCGGCAAGGAGGGTTGCCAATCTTTTTCTTAACTTCATAAGGTTTTGTTTTTAGTGCGTATGTTCGGTTATAAAATATGCGGATTTCAGGACAGGTATTTCTTGACGATTTTCTCGGTCTCGTCCCACAAGGTTTGACGCATGGGGTGTTCGGTGTATTTGGCCGATAGTGGTTTTACCCGGCAACTGGCGTTGAACGTTCCCGTGCGGCCTTCGGCTTCGGGCGAAAGCAGCAGGCCGATGGCCGTGGCGGCTCCTTGCCGGGGGGTGCGAATGAACGGCCTGAAAAAGAGGTCGCACAGGGTGTCGATGACCGGGTTGTGCATCTTGATGATGTTGGTCGACACGATACCCGGGTCGGCGGCGTTTACGGTGATGCCTTGCTCTTTGAGCCGGTCGGCCAGTTCGAGGGTAAACAGGGTGAGGGCCAGTTTGGTGTTGCTGTATATGGGAATGCGCCAGAAGCTGCCTTTCCGGCCGCGGGTGAAGAAGTCGGGCAACTCGATGTGGCCGATGGCGTAGGTGCACGATACCATGTTGACGATGCGGCTTCCGCGGTGCAGGAGCGGGAGCAGCTTGCGGGTGAGCAGGTAGGGGGCGACGTAGTTGACGCTGGTTGTGCGCGCCAGACCGTCGACGGTCTCGATGTGACGGGGGTCGAGGGTGCCGGCATTGTTCATGAGCAGGTCGATGGGGGTGTTGCGTTGCAGGAGCTCTTCGGCCAGACGGTTTACCGAGGCCAGAGAACAGAGGTCGACCTGCATGATTTCGATGGCTTTGTTCCCGCTCTGTTCGATGATAGAGCGGCGCACGGGCTCGGCTTTCTCGGGGTTGTAGCAGACCATGACGACCGGATATCCTGCGGCCGCTACGGCCCGGGTGATTTCCCGGCCCATGCCACCGTCGGCACCGGTAATGACTGCGATATTTTTTTTCATTTTCATGATTGTGCGTCTTGGACGGCATTTCCTCCTGCGGGGCGAGAGGCGCGTTGCCCGACGTCGTGTGTGATTTATTTGAATTCCAGTTTCTTGATTTCTTTTTGCAGACAGTCGGGCAGACCCTCGACCTTGTGGTGGCAAGCCATGTCGAGGGAGTACATGCGGGCGATGCAGTAGTTGCTGTGCCCGCAGTTGTTGCAGGCATTTTCTTCACGCGCCATGCGGTTTACGAAACCGGGCTCGTTGAGCAGGGCGCGCCCCATCTGCACGGCCTCGAAGCCGCAGTCGAGCACCTCGTCGATTTTGGCCCGCGATACGAGACCGCCCACATATACCAACGGTATGTTCAGTTCTTTCCTGAATTTCAGCGCGTCTTCGAGGAAATAGGCTTCTTTGAAAGGTACCGTGGGCACCATCAGGCGGCCAAACATTTTCACGCCGTATTTCAGCCACCAGCAGTCCATGTAGTAGGTCATCGTTTTGAGGGGCATCGTGCCGCGCATCACATACATGGGGGCGCGGCTCACGAAACCGCCGCTCAGGACCAGGGCATGGGCGCCCGACTGTTCGAGGCGGTGGGCCACTTGCAGGCTCTCGTCGATTTCCATGCCGCCCTTGAAGCCGTCGCGCATGTTCATTTTTACAAAGACGGCGAGGTCGTTCCCGGCGGCCTTCATGACCTCTTCCATGCACATGTCCATGAAGCGCATGCGGTTTTCGAGCGAGCCGCCGTATTCGTCTTTGCGGTGGTTGGTATAGGGCGAGAGGAACTGGCTGATGAGGTATCCGTGGCCGGCGTGTATCTCCACGGCGTCGAAGCCGGCTTCGCGGGCCAGGTTCACGGCGCGGCCGAAGTTCTTCGCCATCTCGGGTAATTCCTCTTTGCGCAGTCCCCGCACGAAGGTGGGCGAGTAGGGGTTGAATCCGCTCGATGCCGAGACGGGTATCACGCCGCATGTTTTCTTGTGCGACATGTTGCCGCAGTGTCCCAGTTGTATCGAGACGGCGGCGCCGGAGCGGTGTATGTCGTCGGTGATTTCTTTCAGTCCCGGCACGATTTCGGGGCGCATCCACAGCTGGCTGTCAAACGACAGGCCGCTTTGGCACACGGCCGCATAGGCGATGGTGGTCATGCCCACGCCGCCGTCGGCTACCGATTTGTGGTAGTCGTGCAGTTTTTGGGAGGGTTTGTTACCGGGGCACATGCTTTCAAAAGCGGCCGAGCGTATGGTGCGGTTCCGCAAGGTGAGCGGACCGATGGTTACCGGGGTGAAAAGTTTCGATTCCATGATATGTCGGAGTTGTTTGTGTCAATATAGAAACGGGAAGATGCGTTTGCGGTTGCCCATTTGGGTGCCGAATTCCTGTTGGTAGCGGTGGTAGATGGCGTTGGCGCGGGGCACGAGGTTGGCAAATGTCCACCAGGCGAATACCGCTCCGGCTGCCGACCAGGTGAGAATGGCGAAACCTGTCCACTCGACCAGTTCGCCGAAGTAGTTGGCCGAGGTCACATAGCGATACAGCCCCTTCTGCGGCAGGTAGTGACGGGTGTCGCCCGGTTGGCGCAGGTGGCGTATCACGTTGTCGGAGTGCCAGTTGATGACCATGCCCGTGAAGAAGATGAGGGTGCCGATGATAAATGGCGGCGTGGTGAGCCACTCGGTCGTGTAGCGGTCGGCCGGGGCGAGGTAGAAGAGCCATTCGCCCTGCATGAAACCGTTCAGCACGTTGAAGACGACTCCCATGAGCATGATGCTCACCGGCATGCGGCTTTTCCCTTTCATGAGGAAGGGAAAGACAAACGACCGCTGGAAATAGTGCAGCTCGAAGAGCAGGAAGATGATGAGCGGTGCCGTCTCGAAGCGTCGTTCCGACCCCCACCACAGCAGGGCCATGACGATAAACACGGGGGCTTCCATCAGCACCCAAGCCACCTTGTTGTTGAGCGAGATGCCCCAACGGCTGTCCCTGAACATGCCGTATCCGGCTTTGAGAAAGTAAAGCGCTACGAAGACAACGGCTGCTATGCCGCTCATTATCAGTAGGAAAATGTTAAATTCGTGAAGTGCGATTCCTGTCATGTGACATTGGTGTGATTTTTGTTCTCGGTATGTTGTGTCGCTTCTCCTCCGTTACGGGGAAAAACTCGACAAAAATAGTGAAAGGCGAGAGCTGTGGCAAATGAAAACCCAAGTTTTTCGATTAGGCAAAGCCGAGCCGGCTCCAATCCTCTACAAAGGTAGGGAAAAACTTTCGTTTCCCCAAGAAGTTTTTTCCGTCTTTTTGAATGAGGTCGTGCGACAAATTTCTTAAAAGTTGTACCTTTGCGCCGAATTTTTCAATAGGTCCTGAAATTATGGTACGACAATGTGCTATTCTCTTCGGTTGCTTGGCTTTGGGCGAGCTCATCGTCTATCTCACCGGAGTAAAGCTCCCGTCGAGCATCATCGGAATGTTGTTGCTCACGTTGTTTCTTAAACTGGGCTGGGTCAAGTTGCATTGGGTGCGCGGCCTGGCCGATTTCCTGGTTGCCAACCTCGGCTTCTTTTTCGTGCCGCCCGGTGTGGCGCTCATGCTCTATTTCGACGTGATAGCGGCCCAGTTTTGGCCCATCGTCATCGCAACGGTAGTCAGCACCATGTTGGTGCTGGTCGTTACCGGTTGGTCTCACCAGTTAACCCGAAAAACCAATGGACTTCTTCGAAAATAAATTCTTCCTGCTCACGCTCACCTTCGCCATCTTTTTTGCCGCCAAGGTGTTGCAGAAGAAGACGGGATTGGTTCTGCTCAATCCCATCTTGATAACCATCGCCCTGCTCATCGTCTTTCTGCGCTTCACCGGCATCAGTTACGACACCTATCAGGAGGGCGGATACCTCATCGAGTTTTGGCTCAAACCCGCTGTTGTGGCCCTCGGCGTGCCCCTCTACCTGCAACTCGAAACCATCAAGAAACAGCTCCTGCCCATCATCATCTCCGAGTTGGTGGGCTGCCTCGTGGGTATCGTCTCGGTGGTGCTGGTGGCCAAGCTGTTGGGTGCCACACAGGAGGTCATCGTGTCGCTGGCGTCGAAGTCGGTGACTACCCCCATCGCCATGGAGGTGACGCAGGCCGTCGGCGGCATACCCTCGCTCACGGCTGCCGTGGTGGTGTGTGTGGGCATCTTCGGGGCAATATTCGGTTTCAAGGTCTTGGCGCTCGGCCATGTCAAGAGTCCCATTGCGCAGGGGCTCTCCATGGGTACCGCCTCCCATGCCGTGGGCACCTCGGCTGCCATGGAGGTGAGCGGCAAGTATGGCGCCTATGCCAGCCTCGGCCTCACCCTCAACGGTATCTTCACCGCCCTGCTCACCCCCACGATACTCCGCCTGCTGGGATTGCTCTGAGCCTTGGCTTGGTTGCCTTCCTTCCGTACGTTTTCGGCACCGCTTCCCATGCCGGTTGCACGGTTGTTCCCGTTTTTTGTGAAGGAAGAACTGCGGACTTCCCTGTCGGTGCATTTTATACGCCCTTTTGTGCCCTGCCATTTCCTTGCCGAATGTCATTCCCCGCTTGACGGGGAATCCAAGGGGCTTTTTGTTCATTCTTCTCTTCGGTGAGAAGAACGAACCAAGAAGAACCGCCGCCCGGTATCGGGCTTTTTCGCTCAGACGCCGACGCCTCGCTCGGGGGCTGCGGAACTCGCTGCGCTCACACAGTCCTCGCCCTCTTTCCGCTCTCGGCTGCCGCCCTCCCGGCCCGATAAGGGCGGCTTTTTCTTTTTCCCTATCATTGGGGCTCCTTCTCGCTCGGAGGGGGCTCCGGATTCCGGGCGGAGCCCCGGAATGACATCGGCCGAAGTGAAAGCGAGGTAACACAGGAAATGAAACAAAATCTGCAATTAACCCTCACCACTCCATGTCACGGCAGAGGCGTATATTAAAAAATACCCTCACCATTTGCACGAGCACATTATTTTTTAATATATTTGACAAATACTAAGAATCACATTATGAGACGCGTTATCCTTGCATTGACCTTTGCTCTTCTTTTTTTGTCATCATGCAGCAGTTTAGGTATGGACCCAACGGCCGTAGCTTTTTTTTATTTGATCGTGATCGTGTTCATTATCGTATTCATTTGGGGTTGCAAGATTGACTATAAAAAACTCAAACAAAAGGAAAGGTACCTCACCGATGGGTTTGAATTTATGGGGCATTATGTATATGGGCACCCGAAGGTGAAAAGCCCGGCACCCGATATTGTGTACGGACGATTAGAAACTGGACATATAGTTTTTTATCAAATAGGAGAAACTGAATACAACGTATTTCCTCCTTCTGCAATAGAAGGTTTTAAAATTCTATGCAACAACATTGAGGATGCCCGTGTTGAAGACGAAACGACTTTTGAGAGCCGTATTACGATACCTCGAATGTTTGTTGCCGGTCTTTATTCTCTTGCCTGGAAAAAAAGAGATAAACATGAGGCAGCTTTTCTTCGTGTGATTTGGCGAGACGGCCGTTTTACGAATGAAACGGTTTTTGGTTTCGATGGAACAGGAGCAATATCCTCGGCAGATAAAGCACGAAATTTTGTAATTTCATGTTGCAAAGCAACAGATGACTGACAAAAAGACAGAGGGTCTTATCAAAAATTTGATAAGACCCTCTGTCTCTGAAAATTGTTGCCCGGGAAGGACTCGAACCCTCACAGGCGGAACCAGAATCCGAAGTGCTACCATTACACCACCGGGCAATTTTCGACTGCAAAGGTGCAAATTTATTTGATATGCTGTATGCTTTGCGAAGGCTTTTTTCTGTCGATTAACTTTTGTTAGCAATCGGGCCTCGTTGCGGTAAGGCAGACTCGATGGCGCGGTAGGTCGTGTCGATGAGTGCGTCCATATCGTAGTGTCCATCGGCACCGGGATACACGGGCTCGTGTATGGTGAGGGTGATTTTCCCGGGGCGGATGATTTTGGAATTTTTCGACAGTACCCGGTAAGAGCCGTCGATGGTCATGGGTACGACGGGCAAGGAGAGGTCGTCGGCAATCTGATAGGCTCCTTTCTTGAAACGGTGCAGGTGTCCGTCGGGGGTGCGGGAACCTTCGGGGAAAACGACGAGCGACATGCCGCGGGTGAGGATTTTCTCGGCGGCGGCCAATGTCTCGCGCAGTCCCTTGCCCGAGCGGTCGACGAAGATGAATCCCGCGGCAGCGCAGGCCGCCCCGACAAAAGGTATGCGGCGCAAGGTGTTTTTCATCATCCATTTGAATTTGTGCCCGAGATAGCCATAGACCAGGAATATGTCGTAGGCGCCCTGGTGGTTGGCCACAAAGACATAAGAGGTGGAGCGGTCGAGTTTCTCGCGACCCTTGACTTCGACGTGCACCAAAGATACGATGCAGAAGAGGCGCGACCAAATGAGTCCGGGATAATATCCCCACACGCGATGGTCGCCGAGGAAACAACCGATGATGGTGACAAGAGCCGCGATAATCGTGACGACTACCATGATGGGCATGACGATGAGCCACTGGTAAAGAAAACGCAGGATAATCATAACCGAACGGGTATTAAGAATGTGTAAATACAGAAAAAGGCATTGTAACGATTTACAATGCCTTTTTCTTGGTGTCCGAGATGAGATTCGAACTCACACGATCCAATGATCACTACCCCCTCAAAGTAGCGTGTCTACCAATTTCACCACCCGGACAAATAACGTTTCGTTTATATGAAGGTGCCCAAAACAGGACTCGAACCTGCACGTTCGTAATGAACACTAGTCCCTGAAACTAGCGCGTCTACCAATTCCGCCATTTGGGCTCGAGAACTTCGTAAAACGAATGGAGCGAAAAACGGGACTCGAACCCGCGACCCTAACCTTGGCAAGGTTATGCTCTACCAACTGAGCTATTTTCGCATGATCAATATGTCAAAGAAATTTTGTAGAGCGAAAAACGGGACTCGAACCCGCGACCCTAACCTTGGCAAGGTTATGCTCTACCAACTGAGCTATTTTCGCGTTTGCGGTTGCAAATATACGACGGTTGTTTGACTTGTGCAAATAGTTATGTCGTTTTTTTTCTACAAAAATAAATGCGTTTTGTAAATGAGGCATTTACCGACGGCCAATCATGGCAAAAAATTCTTCGCGACGCGCCAATTCTTCAAAAACACCCGTGTAGGAGCTGGTCGTGGTCACGGCGCCCTGCTTCTCTACCCCGCGCATCTGCATGCAGAGGTGGCGCGACTCGACGACGACGATGACACCTTGTGCGTCGAGGGCAGCCTGCAAGCTCTCGCATATCTCGGCCGTGAGCCGTTCCTGCAACTGCAAGCGGCGGGCAAAGGCATCGACAAGGCGGGCCAGCTTGCTGAGACCGGTCACGCAACCGTTGGGCACATAGCCGATGTGGACTTTCCCGAAGAACGGGAGTATGTGATGTTCGCAAAACGAGTAAAACTCGATGTCTTTGACAACGACCATTTGTCCGCGGGAGCCGTATTCTTCTTTGAAAATGGCCGATTTGATGATGGCTTCGGGCGACTTCTTGTAGCCCGATGTGAGCGCGAGCATGGCTTTGGCTGCACGCAGGGGCGTCTTTACGAGGCCCTCGCGGGTGGGGTCTTCGCCCAGAATTTCGAGTATGGCTTTGTAATGGGCGGCCAACAGTTCCACGCGCTGGTCGTCAGAAAGATTCTTTATACTGTCGGACATGTATTATTCTTTATATAAGGGCAACACGATTTCGTCTTTGACGATACGCATCTCGACCGAATATTTGGGAAATTTTTTCTTCAACTTCTGCATCTGCACATTGGCTTCTTCGTAGGTGCGATAATCGCCTACTCGCAGACGCCAAAAGGGGGAGAGGTAAGTTACATAGATGGGAATCTCGGGCATATCCTGTGCCACGACGTCGGAACGCAACTCGGCCTCTTCGCGGGAGTCGCGCTTGTTGTCGGAGAAAAGTTGTATGCGGTATCCCTGCGTGGCGATGTTTCCGTCTTTGTCGACCTTCAACGTGCCGCTGTTGCGGGAGAGGCGCACGTCGAGTGCCGAATCCTGGTGCAATACGACCCGGGCGCCTTGTACCGAGCGTTGCAACGACTGCACGATGGTCGTGTCGGTGGTGTATTCCTGCGCTTTTGCGACAGAAGCCCCGCACACGACGAGGAGGGATAGGAAGAGCGATTTCAGGGTCATAACGGTAAATCGGGAATAAAACGAGGCCCGGGACGGTGCGAAATCCTCCCGGTGCACTCGCATTGGGGTTATACTTAGAATGCTTCGATGATACCCATGAACGATTCTACTTCGAGAGCAGCACCGCCGATGAGTCCGCCATCGACATCGGGATTGGCGAAGAGCTCTTTGGCATTGGACGGTTTGCAGCTTCCGCCATAGAGGATTGAGCAGTTTTCGGCCACCTCTTTCCCGTATTTCCCGGCGAGGGTCTGGCGAATAAAGGCGTGCATCTCCTGGGCTTGGGCGGCCGTTGCGGTTTTTCCGGTACCGATGGCCCATACGGGTTCGTAGGCGAGAATGATTTTTCCGAACTCTTCGGCCGGGAGGTTGAAGAGCGACCCTTCGATTTGGTCTTTTACGACATCGAAGTGTTTGCCGGCTTCACGTTCTTCGAGCACTTCGCCGATGCAGAATATCGGGGTCAAGTTGTTGGCCAGGGCGAGAAGCACTTTCTCTTTGAGGATTTCGGGCGTCTCGTGATAGTAGGCACGACGCTCGGAGTGTCCCAAGATGACATATTTGGCGCCGGTCGATGCAACCATGGCGGCCGATACTTCACCGGTGTAAGCGCCGGAGGCCTTGTCGGCACAGTTCTCGGCGGCAACGCCTATTTTGGCCGTATCGATGGCTTGTGCTACCGATGCGAGATGGATAAAGGGGGTACCGATTATCACATCGCAATTTACTTTTTTACCTGCCAAAGCGGCTTCAATACCTTTTGCCAATGTCAAACCTTCTTGCAGGGTTTTGTTCATTTTCCAGTTCCCTGCGACAATGTTTTTTCTCATAATCGATTATATGTTATTTATTTGGGTTCTTTTCGATGTTTTTATGGGTTTTCTCCATCAGGTTTTCTCTCATTTTGCGCAGACGGGCCAAACGCCTGACGCGGGCCTGCACGACGTATGCCTCGACCGTCTTCGAGGTGAGCAGCAGTAGCAGCATCGGCACGAAAAAGATAATCAGTACCGTGAGCAACGGCCGCATGGGGTTGTATGGCGTGAGTTGCCCGAAGGGGAGTTCGTCGATGGGCGCGTTCAACTCGACCTCTTCGGGGAGGCGGGAGGGGCGTACTTTCTGCACGATGACTCCGTCGTGGAGGAGCACGATGCCGGGATTGCCGCGTACAATCGTCTGTATGGTCGAAGCGTCCATCGAATATATGGGATAATCGGCGCCCGTGTTGTCTTGCCACTCGGCAATTTCTTCGGGGGTGGAAGCGGTGAGGCAATAGAGGTTGTAGTGGTACTCGCGGGTGTAATCGTAGAGCTCGTCGAGCTTGTCGATGACACCGCTCTCGGCAAAGGCCAGCGACGGCGACATGATGAGGAAGGTGTAGCCGGGGTCGGAGAGTATGGCGTCGGTGATGTCGTCTTCGCCATCGTAGATGACGAAGTTGGTAATATCTTGCTGTGTCGGCATCTTCTCTTCGATGCGTGCCACAAAATGCCAGGTGGTATCGGTGGGCAGCTCATCGACGGTAAAGAGTTCTTCGCGGTCGCCGTTGCGATAGAGATAACGTGTCTGGTCGAAGGCTTCGGACGAGATGGCCCGGCTGATGTCGGTTCCTACTTTGTAGGGACGGAAATCGAATATCGGCTGGTTGTAATAGGCATGCAGCGAAAGCCCCACGGCAAAGAAGAGCACAAAGTAGAGCGTGAGCGATTGTATCTCCTTGTGATAGATGCTTTTCACCTTGCGGTTGCCCCACACCAGGAAGATGGATATGAGCAGGAGTACGACGTTCTTGGCAAACGATTGCCAATGGGTGAGATAGAGAGCCTCGCCGAAGCAGCCGCAGTCGCTGATGGGGTCGGCCAATGCCAGGTAGAGCGTCAGCGGTGTCATGACAAGCATCGTGAGAAACAGCATCACCGATGAGACCCGCCGATAGGAGCCAAAGAGCAGGCTGACGCCCAATATCATCTCATAGACCCCCAGGCATACGGCCAGGAAAAAGGTGATGGGCATCATGAAGTCGATGCCGAAAGCCGAGAGATATTCGCGTATCTTCAACGACATGCCGGCCGGGTCGACCGTCTTGACAAACCCCGAGAATGCAAATGTCGCACCGGCCACCAAACGGGCCAGGACGACAAGCAATGGCGCGACTTTGCGCCGCCACAGGGGGTATGCCTTTTTACTCTCCATACTCGATTTTTATCAAGCCAAAAAGCGAATAGTTGATCATGTCCATGTAATTGGCATCGATTCCTTCCGATACCTTCGTGACACCTTCATGGTTCTCGATTTGCTTGGTACGGCATATTTTCATGAGAATCAAGTCGGTATAGGAAGAAGACCGCATGCCCCTCCAAGCCTCGTCATAGTCGTGATTTTTGGCATACATGAGATTTTTGGTAACCGTCATGTATTTGTCATAGAGTTCGAGCGCTTTTTCATTGGTTATGTCGACTTGGTCGGCATAGCCCATTTCGAGTTGTATGAGGGCGATGATGCCGTAATTGACAATGCCGATGATTTCGGAACGAATGCCTTCATCTATCATCGACGAACCTTTTTCTTCGATGCTTCGTATGCGTTTGGCTTTGATATATATCTGGTCGGTCAGAGACGAAGGACGCATGATGCGCCAAGAAGCGCCATAATCTTCGAGTTTGCGGGCGAAGAGGTCCCGGCAGATAGATATGACGTTCTCAAATTGTGCAACGGTGTCGGACATAAGCGATTCTTTTTCTCGCGCAAAGGTAAGTATAATAAGTGAAACGGGGAAATCTATGCCGACATTGATTTTATCGGTTTTTGCACTTTTCCATTTCTTCCCGGTATAAGGCGATGTAACGGGCGGCCACCACATCGGGGGCGTAGGTCGTGACGACTTTTTTCCGGGCGGCAAGGGCATAAGCGGGGTAATCGGCCTCTTGGAGGAGGGCGATGATGCCCCGGGCAAAATCCTCGGCCGACTTGTGTCGGGCGACATATCCGTTGCGGCCGTGGTCTATCATCTCGGGTATGCCTCCGGTGTCGAACCCTACGCAGGGGGTACCGCAAGCCATGGCCTCCATGACGGTGTTGGGTAAATTGTCTTCGAGCGAGGGAATAACGAAAAGGTCGGCGGCATTGTAAATCTCCGCCATGCGGGCCGCCTCCTCGACATACCCGGTGGAGTAGACCCGAACGGGCAACTTCTCTTCGAGCTCCCGGGTGCAACGCCCCATCACCACGACGGCCAAAGTCTCTTTCAGATGCGGATTTTTTTTGAGAATGATATGGAGCGACTCTGCCAGGTAGTCAAATCCTTTGCGTTTGTCCGATACTTTTACCGAACCGAAAAGGAGCAGTTTTTTGTCGAGCGGGAATCCGCACCGCCGGCGTGCCTCGATCTTGTCGGCAGGAGCAAAGAGCGAAATGTCGATGGGGTTGGGTATGCTCGTTACCGGCATGTCGCGGCAGAGGGCGCTGCTGCGGGCCATCTCGCCCAACCAGCGGCTGCACGAGACCAGGTGCAAGGTGCGACCGCGATAGGTGCGTTCCTTGCGCCGGAAAGCGCGCCACGACAGGTCGTGCCGGCTTCCCCCGTTCCATAACAGGGGGCAGTTGTGGCATTGGGAGCGAAAACGGGAGCACTCCCCCGGATAGTGGCAAATGCCGGTGCAGGGCCAAAGGTCGTGGAGCGTCCACACGACCGGTTTGCCCGAGTCGAGAATGCGACGTATGTCTCCGAGCGACAGAAAGCCCTGATTGACCCAATGCAGGTGGACGATGTCGGCCTCTTCGAAGGCTTCCGTATGGGTAATGTCGGTTCCTGCATAGGCGGCATCGACGGCAAATAATTGATGCCGTCTGAGGCGGTTGGCCACCCACACGACGATGCGTTCCCACAAGAAACGCCAACGCATGAGGCTGCGGTTGCCGACAGCCACCACGCCGGGGGCGGCCGACTCCCTGTCGCGCACGACCATCTGCACATCGATACCCTGCTTGCGAAGGGCTTCCATCAGGCGTCCGGCAGCGACAGCCGCCCCGCCCGTTCGTTCTGAGGTATTGACTAACAGCACTCTCATACTCTTAACCGTTTTTTTATACAGCAAAAATACCTTTTTTTTGATCATAAAAAGAGGCAAAGTCATATTTTATTTTTAATTTTGCACCGCTTTATGGGAAAGGCACATCCGTGCGTACTCGTTCTTGATAAGGGTAAGGCGTTCCCAACCCCGCACACTATACAACAGAGTCATTGAATATCAAAATGAAGAAAGTCATTTTTTTAGGATTAGGATATATCGGTTTGCCCACCGCGGCCATAGCGGCTCATCACGGCTATGAGGTGGTGGGAGTAGATGTCAACCCGTCGGTTGTCGAGACCGTCAACCAAGGGAAAGTGCATATCGTGGAGCCCGATCTTGACAAAGTGGTGAAGGAGTCGGTCCTCAACGGTCATTTACGCGCCGTAATCCAACCCGAACCGGCTGATGCTTTTTTCATCGTTGTCCCCACCCCCTTCAAGCAAAACCACCGGGCCGACATTACCTATGTCGAGGCTGCGACACGCTCGGTCGTGCCCTATTTGCAACCGGGAAACCTCTTCGTCATCGAATCGACCTCGCCCGTTTTCACCACGGAACGCATGGCCGACTTGATTTATCGCCTGCGTCCCGAGCTGAAAGGGAAAATCTATATCGCCTATTGCCCCGAACGGGTATTGCCGGGAAACACGCTCTATGAGCTGGTTCACAACGACCGTGTCATTGGCGGCATCAATCCCGAGTCGACCGAGAAAGCCATCGAGTTTTATTCGGCGTTCGTGCAAGGCACCCTGCATCGCACCAATGCCCGTACGGCCGAAATGTGCAAACTCACCGAGAACTCTTCGCGCGACTCGCAAATCGCCTTTGCCAACGAACTCTCGATCATTTGCGACAAGGCCGGCATCAACGTATGGGAACTCATAGAATTGGCCAACAAGCACCCGCGCGTGAATATCCTGCAACCCGGTTGCGGCGTGGGGGGGCATTGCATAGCGGTAGACCCGTGGTTTATCGTGTCGGATTATCCCGAACAGGCCCAATTCATCAAACGGGCCCGTGAAACCAACGACTACAAAGCCGACTGGTGTGCCAACAAGGTGCTCGAAACATGCCGCGACTTCGTGGAGGCAAACGGCCGTGAACCCGTCATCGCCTGCATGGGTCTGGCCTTCAAGCCCGACATCGACGACCTCAGGGAGTCGCCTGCAAAATATATCGCGTCGAGAATTATTACCGAATCACGAGCCGACGTGTTGATTGTGGAACCCAACATATCATCGCACCCGAGTTTTAACCTGACCGACCTTAACGAAGCCTATGCCAAAGCCGACATCATCGTCTGGCTCGTGCGCCACACGCCCTTCCTGAGCCTGGCCAGAGATGCCAAGAAGATAGAGTTGGACTTTTGCGGCATTAGAAAATAATTTTTCGTCTGCAACAGGATAGAAAGATCACTATGAAGAAAATTCTGCTCGTATTCGGAACCCGCCCCGAGGCCATCAAGATGGCACCGCTGGTCAAAGCCTTGCAAAAAGATTCCGAACATTTCGAGACCAAAATATGTGTCACCGCCCAACATCGCCAGATGCTCGATCAGGTCTTGGAGGTGTTCGACATCGTTCCCGAGTATGACCTCAACATCATGGCGCCCAACCAGGACCTTTACGACATAACCTCCCGTGTCCTTGTCGGGCTGCGCGACGTACTCGACGATTTCGCACCCGACATCGTGCTGGTGCACGGCGACACCACCACTTCCATGGCGGCCGCACTGGCCGCATTCTATCGGCAGATTCCTGTGGGACATGTCGAGGCCGGTCTGCGCACTTACAACATGCTCTCGCCATGGCCCGAGGAGATGAACCGGCAGGTGACCGACCGCATGTGCACTTACTATTTCGCCCCGACCGAGAAATCTCGCCAAAATCTTTTGCGTGAAAATGTAGACGCCACGAAAATCCATGTCACCGGCAACACGGTCATCGATGCCCTGCTGATGGCCGTGGACATCATCGAGAAGAAACCCCAGATCAAAACCGCTATCGAAGACGAGTTGCGAGACAAGGGGTATGCCATGGGCAACAGACCCTACATCTTGGTGACGGGACACCGCCGTGAAAACTTCGGTGAGGGGTTCTTGAATATATGCAAGGCCATTCGCCAAATCGCCGAAGAACACCCCGAGATGGATATTGTCTATCCGGTACACCTCAATCCGAACGTGCAAAAACCCGTTTATGAATTATTGTCGGGCACACCCAACATCTATCTTGTTAAACCGCTCGATTACCTGCCCTTTGTCTATGCCATGCAGCATTCGACGCTGCTGTTGACCGACAGCGGCGGCGTGCAGGAAGAGGCCCCTTCCTTGGGGAAGCCCGTGCTCGTCATGCGGGAAACGACCGAACGTCCCGAGGCTGTCGAGGCCGGAACCGTGAGACTGGTGGGAACCGATGTCGCAGCCATCGTGGGGAATGTGCAAGAACTGCTGCACGACCCCGAGGTCTACCGCAAAATGTCGGAGAGTTACAATCCCTATGGCGACGGCCACGCGTGCGAACGGATTGTCGATGCCTTGCGCAAATAGGAAGATGCCCGTGGCCAAACCGGGGGCAGGGATATACCAATCGAAAAAAGGGGCAAACGCCACTTGTCGGTTCAACGTGGAGCAAGCGGAAAGAAATCGGAGAAATCTCCTGAGAACAGAAACAACGGAAAAGGTAGCTTGTGCTACCTTTTTTCGTGTTGGGCAGCCGACGGATTTCCGCAGGGCCATGCGTCGAGACCATCTTTCCGCGCGTCAAACGACAATACGGTAGGGTAATGATTGACACGTTTGTCCTCTTCTTCATCGGTGTAACGATGCAGGGTGGGATAATTATATCGCAAGAAGGCTTCGAGGCGAACCGGGGCTTTAAGCGACAGCGGGCCGAAAGGTATCGTCTCGAGGTCGTCTATGTCGTGGCATGAGATGTGGTCGGTTTTCGTTATGACATGATTGTAATATGCCGTGCGGCGGGAATTGAAACATGTGGAGGCAAACCGCATCATTTTATAAATGGCTTTCTTTGTGAAAAGCATATCCACAATCTTATTGAGGCAACAAGGTATCACACCTCGGTTTGACGGAGCCGCTATCTGACAGGTACCGCAATGTTTCCACTGCCATATTTCTTTGCCGATAAGGCAACATTTCAGGAAATTGACCGCTTCGAATTGTATACGCCTGAGCAATTTATTATCGGGTATGCGATCAAAGGGGAATATGTCCACAAAGATACCCTGGTGCATGGGGAGCGACTTGTAGTTTTCTTCGACAAAAAGCGTGTTGTTTTTCTTCACCTTGGTAAAGTGGTAAGGTGTTCGAGGGTCGGTTCCCAACCAGGAAAGGAAATAATCCTGGCCTAACTCTCGGGGGGCAATCTGCAAGAAACGTTCATAATCGTCGCGTTTCATGCCGATGTCGATGTCGTCGTCCCACGGTAGTATCGCCTTGTCGTAAAGCGCACCGATGGCCGTCCCGCCTATGACGAAATAAGGTATGTCATGTTTGGTGCAGACCCGAACGACCTCGGCCAGTATCTCATACAAGACCTCGTGCAACTTTTCCAATTCCTGAGAAGAATAGTGTTTGGGCATAGATAGGATAGGATTTATTTGTGGGTGACCGCTTCCTCTTCCGACCCTGTGGCATGTTGCGGCGTGGAAGCCAGGAACCGGAAATAATCGCTGCAAGAAATGGGAAAATAGAACCCGCGGAGGTAACCGGCACAGGTGCGTCGACCCGAAAAGCTGTATATCAGCAACGGATAGTTTTTCATGCAGAAAAATTGCAGCCGGAGGAAATCGAGGCGGGAATGGCTCGTATAGAGGCGTATCATGTGCCGGGCCTGTTTGAGAACCGGCTTGTCCGACTCGACCCGGGCGAGGAACACCCCGGCCGCCATGAGACGTTGGTCGATACCCTCCCTTACCTCTTTATGCAACAGCCAGGTGCGTCGTACCCATCGGAATATGTTTCCCGCCTTCCGGCTGTTGCTGGTGGGCACGATATAGGTGTAGGCCGAAGTATGGCGGCGATGCCACGAAAGGACTTCGGGGAGGAACACAATGCTGTCGAAGGCGGCTGCGGTGAGGGCCAATATCATGTCGTAACAGCGATAGACGGCAAGGGGTGCCGGGTCGGGCATGAGGGTCAACAACCGCCGGGAGAAGAGGGTGGAATGACCGGGAAAAATGCCGACAAAAATCATGCGCAGGAGGTTGCAGTTGGGTACGCGGTCATCGAATGCCACGGGGGTGTCGCTGTCGTAAAAAGGCCGGGAGAAACTGGCACACATGAGTTTGTCGCCGATGGTCTGCACCTGCCGTTCGATTTTGCAGGGCTCCCAAATGTCGTCTTGGTCGGCAATGGCGATGCAATCGCCCGTGGCCTGGGAGAGGGCATCGAAGAAATTTCCATTTACCCCTTTGCGCGTTTTGTTTTGCCGGGGGTGTATTTGCGGATAGCGGCGGGCATATTCGCACACGATGTCATAGGTGCGGTCGGTCGATGCATCATCTTGTATGATAATCTCATTCGCGGGATAGGTTTGTGCCATGATGGAGTCGAGTTGTTCGCGTATGAACGACTCCCCGTTACAAGTGCACATGACTATCGACACAGTTTTCTTCTCCATGGCAGGATGTGATTATGATGGGTTCCGCAAAAAACGCTGCTTTATAAATCCGATGCTCTCCTTCAAAACCTTCGCTCCGCCTGTCCACATCACGGCCAGATAGAGCAATGCGGCCGTCACCACCTTGGCTCCGAGCAGCAAATAGATGTTGTCGATGCCGCATGTCACATAATGGGCCACGACCATCACGACCCCCGCGGCAAAGGCAAAAGGGAGAATATCCCGAAGCATGTCGGCGAAGCGCAGGGCAAGCTGCCGGCGGGCAAAGAGATACCACACACCCAGCCACGCGACGTTGAGCACGACAAACGCGATAATCATGTTTTTGATGCCCAAGGGAGCCGTGGCTATCAGCACGGACATTTGCAGCAGGCACAGCACGATGGTATTCCACATGTAGATGCGCGATTTCCCGCTACTGATGATAAGGTTTGAAAAGAGTCCCTGCACCGGGACGAATGCACCCCACACGCAAAGCATTTGCATCATGGGTACACTGGGAAGCCATTTCTCGGTCACGCACACGACGATGAGTTCCCGGGCAATGAAGGCCAGCCCCAGCATGAGGGGAAAAGACAGGAACGAGGTAAACCGCAGCATCTTGCGAAAGACGGCCAACTGACGGGTCTTGTCGTCGGAGACTTGCGCAAGGACGGGTTGCGCCACACCGGTAATCATGCCGTTGATGGTGTTGTAACCCATCATGTTCCACTTGGCCGCCTGGGTGTAATATCCTACCTGTTGCACCGAAAAGAGCCGGCCCAACAGCACCGAGAAAAGATTGTTGTTGATGTGAAGGAATATGTTGGTGGCCAATACGCGGCTGCTGAAACCGAACATCTCCCTGATGGGGGTGAAGTCGATGTGGAACGAGGGTCGCCACGGCGTGAGCCACCAGTAACAACCCGACGACACCACGATGTAGGTAATGCTCTGCAATGCTATGCCCCAATAGGCCATGCCCTGCCATGCCGCCGTGACCCCCACGGTGCCCGAGACCACCAAAGCCGATAGTTGTGCCACGGTTTTTTTCTTGACCATGAGGTTGCGAAACATATAGGCACAGTGGGCCGTCGTCGTACTCGACAGGATAAAGCCGAGAAAAAGGAACCGCGACAACGGCACCAATTCGGGCTCGTTGTAAAAGCGGGCGATGTACGGAGCCAGGAAAAAGAGCAGTATGTAGACCGTCACCGATACCGACAGGCTGAACCAGAATACGGCATTGTAATCGTTTGCCGTGACACTCTTCTTGTTGGCAATCGCCGAGATGAAACCGCTCTCTTGCAACGAACTGGCAATGAGCGTGAAGATGGTAAGCATTCCCACCATACCGTAGTCGGCCGGGCTGAGCAGGCGGGCCAGGAATATGCCGAAAAGCAGATTCAACAACTGCTGCATGCCGTTGCTGAACCCACCCCAGAACAGGCCTTTTGCGGTTTTCTCTTTGAGTGAGGTTTCTTCCATGTTTTTCCCACCGCGGACATCGGAACGCTGTGCTTGCACAAGCCTCCGCGACACCCGCTCGTTACGGAGTTCAAAGATACGGCTATTTGCCTACAATTCAAAACCCGGGCAAAGATTTTCTGCCTCTCATGGCCGAAGCCTCGGACTATTCGTCGGAAAGCGGTGCTTCGGCGGTTCGCTGGTAGGCCAGCCGTTCGGTCCCGTTGGCGACATGCACGATGCCGCAATAGACAAACCCGTATTTTCCAAGAATATGTTGCAGGATTTTGTTGTCGGCATGAGTGTCGGCTCTGAGATTGTCGCATCGGGATATGACCCAGGAGAAACAGGCATCGGCGACACCCCGGCAAGAGCCGTCGGCGGCCAGTCGGTGTATGGTGGCGTAGGGGCGGTCGTTGAGCCAGGAACCCGCATACATCTTCTGATAGTTGGGGTCTTCGCCCGACACCAAGGCAAAGGTGCCGACCACCCGTCCCGCAGGGTCGACGACGCAATAGCAGTTGCCCTCTGCCATATCCTTCCGCAAAGAGCTCTCCGATGGATACCCTTCGCGCCACTGCGTGGGATTTCCCGTGTCCCTCATATACGCACGGGCCCGGTCGAATATCCGCAACAAGACATCGACATCTTTTTCTTCGGCTTTCCTTATCTGCAACATCTTCGTTTCGTGTTTCTGCAAAAGTAGTGAAAGGAAACCATACCCGGGTCGAAACTGCCCGAAAAGAAAGCGTGTGCGTGGCTCGATGTCATTTATCTGCTTTGCCGTGAACCGGTCGTGCTTTGGTGCAAAGGCTCAACCATGTCCCGTTTTTTGAGCTTCCCTTTCATGGCTCAGCCGAGGACGGATTGCGGCTCGGCCGGGGCCGATGGCGAAAACTTCGTTTTATCCTTGCCGCTGCGGCCTTCTTTTTGTATCTTTGTAGAAGATAGGATTCGGCCCGGCAGAATCAAACGGGAAAACAAAGCAATCCCTGTTTGTTCCTGCACTCGCTTTTCCCTGTCTTTGCCCATTGTGCCGGACAAATCACACAAAACGTCGTGGCTTTAAATACATGAATAATTTTTCAATCTTTCAATATTCTCTGACATGAAAAAGACTCTGTTCATTGCATTGGCCCTGCTCTGCCTGTTCTTGCCGGCAGAGGCCAAAAAGAAAGTTCGCGTGCACACCATCGGCGACTCGACCATGGCCGACTATGCCGAGAACACGACTCGCACCCGTGGCTGGGGTGAGATGTTCCAGGAATTTTTTACCGATGATGTCGAAGTCATCAACTACGCCCGTGGCGGACGCAGTACCCGCTCGTTTATCAACGAAGGCTTGTGGGACAAGGTCAAGGCCAATATTCAGAAAGGCGATTATGTGCTGATACAGTTTGCCCACAACGACGAGAAGGGGGGCGGCACATACAGCGACGACGGCCGCGGTACCGACCCGTGGGGGCACTACAAAGCCAATCTCGAACGGTATGTCGACGAGACCCGCGAACTGGGCGGCATTCCCATACTGGTCACGCCCATCGTGCGTCGTTATTTTACCGGTGAGGGTACGATAAGTGCCAAAGGGTGTCACAACCTGGGCGCGTCGCCGGCCGACTCGACCCTCGACTATGTCTTCGTGATGAAACGGGTGGCTGCCGAGAAACAGGTTCCCCTCATCGACCATACGGCCATGACAAAAGCCTTCATCGAGAAGTTGGGCGCAGAAAAGACCACCGCCCTCATTTATGTCCCCACCGACGGCACCCATACCCAGGCTACCGGTGCCGCCCTCTATGCCCGGATGGTGGCGGCCGACTTGAAGAAGCAAGGTATTCTCAAACGCCAGGTACGTCCCGAGACGCCTATCGTTCTGAATCCTGAGGCCATCGACTTCGGCTCACTCTATGTGGGCGATGAATCCCGCATCTGTTTCGATTTCGTCGGACTGTCGCTCCCGGCATCGGAAAGTGAAGTGACGATAACGGCGCCCCAAGGCATGACCATCGCGGCCAGCCCCGAAGCTCCCAAGAACAAGAAAATCGTTCTGCCATACAGCGACGGGAAATTGTGGAATCAGTGTTTCTATCTCTATTTCAACCCGACGCAGGCGGGGAACGTGAACGACTGTGTGACCATTACCTGCGGAAAAATAAAACGCACGATTCCCGTCACGGCCGAATGCAAGGCTATCAGTAAGGAGACCCCCAAAACAATACGAGTCAAAAAATATGCGTTGAAAGGGTTGCAGCAAGACTCGTTGGGCATCACCATCGAGAAAGGAGAGTGGCCGGCCGACATCGATGAGTCGGGCAGCCGCTATGTCGAGTTCTTTGTCAAAGGTCTGAAAAAAAGTTTTATCGTCCGTCAAATCACCTTCACGCTCTCAGGCAAAGTGGCCTACCGTGCTGCCGTCTCGAAAGGAGGAGATTTCTATCCGAGAACCGACCTGGGTGAAAACCAACGGGCAACAGAGGAGACACAAAAAATCGTCCTTCCGGTAAATGTCACCATCAAACCGGGCGAGCGGTTGGGCATGCGCATCTTCCCGTGGAGTACCGAAGCGACCGATTCGCTGCACTTCACCATCGAAGACTTCACTTTGGAAGGCATGGAAATTGAGTAATACGATTCGCTCACGACAAAAAGATTAAAATATGAAAAATATTGTCATCGCATTGTTTCTCGTGTGTCTGTCAAGTGCGAGTATGGCCGATAACATTCCGTTCAGTCACCCGGCAAACCTTTTCGATGCCTCAAACAGTAACACGCTGGGACTTTCCGTGGCACCCGGGAGTGAAACGGTCACGGTCTTTGCTCCCGGCGACGAAACCGACCATTTCAGCAATGGCGTTGTCATGATAGCCTTTAAAGGTGCCTTGTATTGCATGTGGCAAAGTTCACAAACCGACGAAGATGCCGCCGATACATGGGTGGCATACAGCCGCAGTCTCGATGAAGGGAAAACATGGAGCACCCCCATGGTTCTCGCCGAAGATATAGAGAACGGTTACTGCTCCTCGGGAGGTTGGCACGCAACGGCCGACACGCTGGTGGCCTATATCAATACCTGGCCCGATAATCTGACCCCCAAAGGGGGATATACCCGATATGTAACCAGTACCGACGGGATAAATTGGAGTGCTCCCGCTGATGTTACGATGGCCGATGGCTCACGCATTGAAGGTATCTTCGAACAAGATCCTCATGTGCTTCCCAACGGCCGCATCGTGAATGCGACACACAAGCAGCCCGGCCTGAAAGTGATGCCTATCTATACCGACGACCCGCTGGGAGTGAGTGGCTGGAAAGAGGGTGCCTTCTCTTTTACCGACAAAGGCGAACAGTCCCGTGAATTGGAACCGAGCCTATATTGGAAATCCGACGGTACATTGGTCATGATATTCCGCGACCAGAACAGCACCTACCTTAAAATGGCGGCCACCAGTACCGACAATGGTGAAACGTGGAGCAATGCCGTACTGACAGATTTTCCCGATGCCCGCACCAAACAAAGTGCCGGGAATCTTCCCGATGGCACAGCCTATTTTGCCGGCAATCCGGTAAACAACAAAACCCGCATTCCGTTGGTCCTCACGCTGAGCAGAGACGGGAATGTGTTCGACACCGCCTACTTGCTGCGCAGCAACGACGAGATGCCCCCACTACGTTATGAGGGCTCGGCCAAGCGGGCCGGGTATCACTATCCCAAGTCGATGGTATATAATGATTATTTATATGTGGCATACGCTACGAACAAAGAAGATGTGCAATATACACGCGTACCGTTGTCGTCTATTTCCCTCAACGAGAGCGGCGGCATTGCAACTGAGACAACCGAAGATGCGGGCGTTTTCCTCTCGGGACATGAACTTTGCATACGGCTTGCCTCGACGTCGCCTGTGGAAATCGAGGTATATGCCGTTTCGGGGCATTGCGTGGCTCGATTCGAAGCCTGTGGAGAAGTGTCGCGACACGACATCTCAGCTCTTGCCAAAGGGGTGTATGTCGTGCGTGTAAAGACGGTACAAAAGGTAACTTCCCACGCCGTCCTCATCAAATAATGCCGGCTTTCATAGAACAAAAACAGCGCAGAACCGTTCTGCGCTGTTTTTGTTTTTTCCCCTGCTCGAAATTTGTAACATTCAAGAGTTGAGGAAAATCAATTATGATGTTTCATGTCGAGTTTTATCTGTTTCAATTCGTCGAGGGTATAGACCGGAGGTTCCACGCCGGCAGGGAAGGGCAACCGGGAGAAGGTCTGGAAATAGAGCAGACAGGCATCTTTCCACCACACGGCATCGTGCAACTGCACACGGAGACGCGCCTCGACATGTGCAAAACGTTCGGCATCGATGTATGAAGCGACCGACTGCCAGATACCGGCCAGTTCGCGGGCGGAGTCGACACCCCGCTGGTAGGTGAGGCAAAGCTCGTCCCACAATGTGCGTTGCGAGGCCATGACGTGTGTCCACGGGACGTGATGGAACCAGAGCAACAACGACTCGGGACAACGGCCGATGTCGTTGAAGCGGGAGCGCAACGGTTCGGCATATTGAGAGACGGCATCGCTGCCCGCCTGCGTGCGGTCGAAGCCGATGCCCGTGCTGTCGGCCCGGTGATAATAGGAGGGAAGCCAGTCGGGGCGCATGCCTTCGCGGTAACCCCATGGTTCGGGACCGTAATGGTGGCCGAAGGCAAAAAGGTGGTGCAGGCCCAGTGGCATCATGTAATCGACCGCGGCTTCGCGTGAGAGCATCATGGCGCGTTTCAGGGGGACGACACAACGGTCGTCGTGCGAGAAGGTCTGTTGTAGCCACTCCTCGGCAATCGTCTCGGACGAGAGAGTGTCGCACCAGGCCAAGCGACCGAAGGCGTACCAGTTGGCTTGGGCGAAATGATGGCCGCACCAGTTGGTGTCGAGACCGATGTTGGCGACTCCGGCAATCGCCGTGCGGGAGAGCGGGAATGCCGAACCGTCGGTAACGCGTGCCACCGTCGAGCCGGGTCCGCACGCATAGGTGTCGCTGTCGAGACACTCCTCATAGAGCGGTGCAAGGAAAACCAAGTGATTGGAAAAGCCCAAATACTCCTGTGTAATCTGAAATTCGGGCATGACCGGTGTGTGGCGCATGGCGCCGAAAAGGGGGCTGAACGGTTCGCACGGCTGGAAATCGACCGGGCCGTTCTTGACCTGTATGATGACGTTCTCGCGGAAGGAGGAATCGAGCGGAAGGAACTCGGTGTAGGCTTGTTTCGCACGGTCGGCCTCGGTGGGGTTATACACAAATGCCCGCCACATGACCACCCCGCCGTGGGGAGCCAGCGCGTCGGCCAGCATGTTGGCGCCGTCGGCATGGGTGCGGTCGTAGTCCTGCGGACCCGGCAACCCTTCGGAATTTGCCTTTACCAGGAACCCGCCGAAATCGGGAATCAACGCATATATCTCCTCCACCTTGTCGCGCCACCAGCCGGCGACACGGGTGTCGAGCGGGTCGGCCGTAGGAAGTCCGCCGAGAGCCATCGGCGACGAGAAATTGATGGAGAGATAGACCTTCATGCCATAGGGGCGCAATACGTCGGCAATCTGCCGCACCTTGGCAAGATGCGACGAGTCGAGCACTTGGGGCGAGGCATTCACATTGTTGAGAACCGTGCCGTTGATGCCCACCGAGGCGTTGGCCCGGGCATAGGCCCGGTACAGGGCACGACGCAACGTGTCGCTCTCCCACCAGATGGAACGGCCGGCATATCCGCGCTCGACACTGCCGTCGAGGTTGTCCCAGTGGTTGAGCAGGCGCAATTCGAAAGAAGGTTTTTCGCGCACATCATACGAGGCCGCCCAACGTCCCGAAGCGTAATCGCGCAGAAGACGGTAGACCCCGTAAAGCGCGGCGCGTTCGCTCCCGCCGGCAACCACACACAGGCTGTCGACCGAGCGCACGATAAATTCTTCTTCACCGAGACTTCGCAACTCGGCCTTGGGAATATACCGGCGCAGGCGACGGTCACCGGCCGTCGCCACGAGGGAGTGCTTCACGGGCAGGAGCGTCATTTCGCTACGGGCGATGTCGAGTGTCGAAAGCCCGTCGGCCATCTCAGGAGAGGCCGGCAACCACAGACGGCTCCCGTCTTCGGCGGCAAGAGGAAAGGCAAGACAAACAATCAGGAAGAGGAATGCAAAATTTTTCTTCATTGTCATTTTATGGAGTCGGTGTTTCGGAATCAATCTCTATTTCAAAAGGCGAGGCAGGCAACCCTTCCTTGTTGCGCAGCAACGGTTTGCCGGGATTGTCGGCCCAGGCATAACGCACACGGCGAGGGTTATCGACCGGTGAGAGCAGTGTCACCGTGTCGTCGCCGACGGCAAGCACGCGTGCCCACACATGGCGGCCGTCTTTTCCTTGCACCGAGAAGCCTCGCAGGCTGTCTTCATAGAAAAGCGGCGAACCGCCGTTGTCGAATTGCAACACGATTGTGTCGCCTTGGCAACAGGCTCCTTCGACCATCGGAGCCGTCGTCACGTTTTCTCCATAGGCGAGGCGGAAGAGCTGGCGAGCCACACGGTCGGCTACGGTTTTCTTGTCGAGGGGGTGAATGTCGTTCCATTCGCCGGTGCCCAATGTTACGGCCAGTCCCACGTCAGGAAGGTCGAGGGAGATGCGGCGCTGCACTTCGCGCATGGCAGCCCAACCGCTCTCCGTGGGATAGGAACGCTCGGCCATGAATTCGGGCAGTTGCACCACAATGAACGGGAGCCCGTCATTACCGAGCAGGGTGCGCCACCTCCCGATAAGGAGTGGCAGCAGTTCGGCATAACGCCGGGTGTCGTCCGTGTTCGACTCGCCCTGATACCATACCACGGCACGCACGCCATAGGAAGCCAGCGGCGCCATCATGCTGTTGTAGAGAGCCGTGGGCTGCCACATAAAGAAGGTCTCTCCCGGTAGCGGGGGCATCACGGCTCCGCGGCGGAAAAGCCACTCCCCATCGAGCGGAATCGCCTTTTCGCCCTGCTCGATGCGGTAGGGCTTGTCGGGAACAAAAGCCGGGGTGCCGCTGTAACTGAGCAGGCGCACCGACACCACATTGTCGCCGTTGCGACGCAGCAGACCCGCCGGGACGGTATATTTGCGGGGAGGATACTGGTAAGAGGTCGTTCCCACGAAACGGCCGTTGACAAAGACCGAGTCGGCATCGACCAGGCACCCCAGCCGCAGGAGGGCGGCTTGCGCGGTGTCGATGGACGAGGCGTCGAAGTGATGGCGCCACCAGGTCGAACCGTTCAGCACACGCCCGTCGGCATCGCGCGCCCACGAGGGGTCAAAAGGCAAGCGACGCGTCCAGTCGCTGTCGTCACTCTCGCAGGCCGACCAGCGACCGCAGCCGGGGTCTTCGCGGTTGAGCGCCTCGACCCACAAGCGGCGCCGCAGACGTTCGCTCTTCACCACCGACTGCACATAGGCTTCGTCGCGGTTGAGATAGAGGGTGTTCCGCATCGACGGATAATCCTGCAACGACGCTTCGTCGAGCCACGACTCGACCGTGGAGCCCCCCACCGCATTGTTGATGATACCCACAGGCACCCCCGTACGCTCATAGAGCTGGCGGGCCAGGAAATAGCCCAATGCCGAGAAGTGCATCGCCGATTCGGGCGTAAGTGCCACCCAGCGGCAGGTCGGCAGGTCGTCTTGCGGCCCTTCAAAGGTGTAGGTGGTGGGTATGCGCAACTGGCGAATGGCGGCATTTTCGTAATTTGACACCTCCTCGGCAAAGAGGTCGACGACGCGCGATACGGGCAGTTCCATGTTCGACTGTCCGGCACACAATATTACGTCACCCACCCACACATCGGTGAGCGTGGTGTCGTTGACACGCATCGTGTAGGGACCGCCGGGTTTCTGGGCGGGGAGGGTTATTTGCCAAAGACCCTGCGCATCGGTCGTGGCACGGTATTTTTTCCCGCGGAAAGTAAGGATGATATTCTCTCCCGCATCGCCCCGGCCGTGCAACGTGAGCGGCTGCCCGCGTTGCAATACCATGCCCGAGGCGATGTGTTGCGGCAACCGCACCCGTGCCTGCATATCGACGGGGTCGTGTGTCCAAAAGAAGAGCGAGAGTATCGCAAAAAGAAACAGTTTTTTCATGGTACAAATGAGTTTCCGGAATAAAGGAATCTCCCATGTCCGGCGGACATGGGTAACTCGGCGCCATACACACCCGAAGGGTCGCCTCTTCGCGGCGCGGGATTCCAGGGAACATCGGACACGCTTGACGGTAGGCTGTGGCATGTCACTCTTCCTCGTCGTCGAAGAGGACATCGCGGCAGGCATCGCCGCAGAGCGAACGCATCTCGCGGTACTCGTTCCACTCGGCATCTTTCTCGGTGTAGATGGTGATGGGCAGTTGTTCGAATGGAGCCAAAGCCTCATTGAGCCGTTCGCCGAAAGCCGGGATATTGCGGGTGTAGAAAACCCAGGTGCGGGTGCCGTCGCCTGTGTAGATGCCGGTGAGAATAGCCAGTTTGTCCTTCTCCATGGCTTTGCGCAGGGTCTCTTGCGGAGCTTCCATGCGCATCGATTCTTCCTCGGTGGGCATACCTTGTGCATCGGCCTCATAAGGCCAGGTTATCTCCACGCGCTCGCGCAATTTACCCGATTCCATGAAGGCGTCGATCTCATCGCGGCCGCTCACGAACATCACGGCGCCGTTGTCGCTCTCGGTCACCGTGGTAAACCAGTTATCGGTCAGTTTCATAACAAAGATTCTTTTTTGTCGGGGCGTCCGACGTCTCGTGTAGCACCCGAAGCATCGGTACACGTCGCGGTACAAGCCCTCACCGACAAAGATAGCGAAAGGCGAGCGCAGAGGCAAGGAGAAAACGAAGTTTTCACTCGTTGACTATGCCGAGCCGCGTCCTGTCTTCTGAAAAGATAGTGAAAGGCGGGCGCAGAGGCAAGGAGAAAACGAAGTTTTCATCATGGACTATGCCGAGCCGCGTCCTGTCTTCTGAAAAGATAGTGAAAGGCGGGCGCAGAGGCAAGGAGAAGAAAACTCGGGTCACGAGTGGAAGATCAGACAACCAGGGATATTCATTCCCTGAAACGAATGCCATTGATTCAAGAAGAGGAGGACAATATGTTGCCTCCTCTTCTTTTGTGGATATTAGAAATTGTATTGCAGACCGATGGCGAGGACTTCTTTGAATTGCACTTTGGCGCATTTCCCATGGCCGATGATGTTGCCGTCGGCATCTTTCTTGTCATAGGCAAATTTGATGTCGTTGTCGTAGACGAGATTGGTCGATACCGAAGCCGAAAGCCATTTGTTGATGGTCATGTTGATTTGCACGTCCCACGATACGTCGATGTTGCGGGCCTCTTTCCCGCGCATGTAGTCGGAGAAGAGGTTGAGGCGGGAGTAGAGATTGACGTTTTTCATGACATCGTAGTTGAGTTCTACTTTGAGGTTGGCGCCCATCTCGTTGAGTACGTTTTTCCCTTCTTCCACACCGAAGGCCCCTTGTCGGGCGAGGGCGTCATCGAGGACGAAAGTCCCTTTCCAAGTGACCGGGGTGAATACCGCCGACACGATAGGAGCCGGTGTCCAGGTGATACCGAGACCGGCCGAGACATATCCCGGCGCCATGAAGCGAGAGACAAACGTGCGCTCGTTGTCGCTGCCATACTGGTAGCCGTTGGAAAATTGCGATTGGTAGGTGAGGAATGCACTCAGGTAAAGTGATTTCTCGATTTGGAAACCGTAGTTGGAGTTGAGGTATATTTTATCGGTGGTCTTTTTCAGCGGTGCATCGCCGGTTTGGTTGAAACCGTAGTTGAGTTCTACCCGGTTCTGCCACAAATGTTTTTCATTTTTGTAGTCGGCCTGGTAAGTAAACTGGGCATCGAGAGCCAAGGCGTTCTCGCCTCCGGCGGCCCAGTTGGTAAAGCTCGACTGGGTGAATTTAAGACCCACAAAGCCGGCTTTTGTCCACGGTGACGGTGCCTTTTCCTGGGCAGAGATGCTGGTTGCGGAAAGAAGTACCAATGCAACCAGAAAAATCGAATGTCTCATAGTATTTTGTTTAAGGGGTTATGATGCAAAAATATGTAAAATAATTTTCCCGATATTATGCAATTCAACAAAAAGATGATATATTTGTTTTACTTCTTGATGGAAGATAAAATAAAGACGATTCCGTCGTCGTGTTATTAACTTTAAAAGTCAACTGTTTATGAAAAAGTACAAATGCAGCGTGTGTGATTGGATATACGACCCGGCCGTCGGAGATCCCGAAGGGGGTATTGCTCCCGGAACCGCATTCGAAGATATTCCCGATGATTGGGTATGTCCGCTTTGTGGGGTAGGAAAAGATGATTTTGAAGAGGTAGACGAGTAGTCCGCTTTTTCGATTTACGGATAAAAGTCTCCGCTGCTTACAAGTAGTGGAGACTTTTCTTTTGGAACGATTTCAAGATTTTTTCTCGTCCATGCCGTTTTAAGAGCCGATGGAATTTGTCATTCGTTTTTCTCTTCATGCCGAGGGGCCACGAACACCGCCTTCTCGCACTCTATTTTGAAGGAGGTCGGCGTTGATTCTCCCCCAGTGACGAAATCGCTCCGCACTTTGGAGTAGTCGTAGTGTGAAAGATACACCCCATGGACAATTTTCCGGGGGCGGTTGTCGGTGAAGATAGACGTGTCTTTATCCATAGTATCAGTGTTTTGTGTGAGTGTTTATCAATTCTCGTACCTTTTCTCCGATGAGCGGAATGGCCCGTGCCACATCGGGCGACAGATGCAGCCCGATTTTTTTTACGTTTACGACAGAGACGGCAATGAGGTCGATGTCGGGTATCTGTTCCTGCACCATCATCGCCTCTATCATCTCTTTCAGCCCTATTTCATGGGCACTCAGTAGCGGCGGATAGTCCTGTGAATAATGGGGTTTTATGTGCCTTATCGTCCCCGGTGCATTCCCGTCGAGCGTGGCGTCGATGAGAATCACGCGCTTGTACTCTTGCAAGAGGCCGATGAGGGCGATGCCCCCGGTACCTCCGTCGAGCAGGTCGACCCACGGGGGGAGGTTCTCTTTCTGCAAGGAATCGACGGCATGTATGCCGACGCCCTCGTCGCACAACACGAGGTTGCCCACGCCCATGACAAGTATCTCTTTCATGATTCAACCCTTTCGGCTTTACGCTGTTGCCGCATCAGTTGGCGCGCTCTCAGTTTCTTGGTCGCGATGACGCGTTCTTTCCGTTCTTCGGCTGCCAGCTCATCGACCAGTTGGTTGTCGGCAAACTTCCACCCGCCGATAATTGAGGAGGCGATGCCGTTGCGTTCGATGTAGTCGTGATAGAAAACCAGGTAGACATGCACAAGCATGAAAAGCACAAACACCCATAAGAAGATGTGGTGTATGTTGCGCCACGGGAAGAACCCTCCCGTGGCGATGAGCAGCTTTTCAAAGTATGGCGCATAAAAGGCATCGGACGAGGCGGCAAACATGGCCACGCCGGTGACGATTTGCACCGCCATGGCGACAAACAGTCCCAAGTAGGTGAGGGCGGCCAGGCTGTTGTGCCCGATGTCGTAGAGCGGTTTGGGAGAGAGGAGGAGTATGTCGACCTTTATCGTGTCGAAGATGCTGCGCCATTGTCTCCGGGTGAGGGGTATGTAGTTGGGCCATCGGGCGAAGCGGTTCCCGGCAAAGAGCCAGTATATGCGCACGATGAAGTTGAAGATGAAGACTCCCGCGGCTATGAAATGCGTCAGCCTCACCCAGCCGAACCAGTAGTTGTCGATGGGGGGCGTAGCGTGCATGATGGCCGGCGGGTCGCCGATGATGTAGCCCGTGATGCACAGTATCACGATGCACAGGGCGTTTACCCAGTGGAAGATGCGCACCGGGAGTTGCCACACATAGACTTCGGTGAGATGGGCTTTTTTGCGAATCATTGCAGGTCGTTTTTTAGTTGCACATTACATGGTGTCGAATTGGTGTATGTGTTTGCCCTCTTCGTCATAGAGATGCACCGAGCAGGCCATGCAGGGGTCGAACGAGTGTATCGTGCGTATGATTTCGAGCGGAGCCTCGCTGTCGTGGACGGGAGTTCCCAGCAGGGAGGCTTCGAAGGCCGAACGCTGTCCCCGCACGTCGCGAGGCGATGCGTTCCAGGTCGTGGGCACCACCATCTGGTAGTTTTTTATCTTTTTGTTTTCTATGTCGACGTAGTGAGCCAGGGAGCCCCGGGGAGCTTCGGTCAGTCCGAATCCGTTTGCCTGTTGCGGCCAGGAGTCGGGTTCCCAGTAGATGTTGTTGAACATGCGCTGGTCGCCGTTCTTGATTTGCGTGAGCAGGCGTATGTAAAATTCTTCCATCCAGTGAGCCACCAGTTCCGATTCGATGGCGCGGGCCAAGGTGCGTCCCACGGTCGAGTACATGGCCTCGAAGGGAACGTGCAGTTGCGATAGGCTGCGGTCGATGAGTTCTTTGTAGTCTTCCTGTCCCGCCGCATAGGCAATGACGGCGCGGGCCAGCGGCCCTGTTTCCATGGCGAGCCCCTTGTAACGGGGTGTTTTTATCCAGCTGTATGGTTCCCGGGTGTCGAGGTGGGCGTAGGGCGGGGTGGGACCCGTGTAGTCGAGGACGGTTTCTCCCGCCGAAGGGTGGAGGCCGGCCTCTTTGCCCTCTTTGTAACGGTACCACGAGTTGTTGACAAACTCTTGCAGACCGTCGTCGGCTGTCGGGTCGAACTCTTCGACGTGCGACAGGTCGCGGTCGACGACTATGCCGCGCGGACTTTTGTAGGTGCTGGTTTCACCGTAGTTTCCCATCGGGTAGTCGCCATAAGAGATGTAGTTGCGCAATCCGCCTCCGATGCGTGTCCACTCGGGATAGTAGGAGGCAATGGCGATAACGTCGGGCAGATATACTTCATGTATGAAGTCCCGGCTCTTCTCGATAATCTCGGCCACCAGGCTCAGGCGTTCGAGGTTCAAGGCATTCGGGTCGTTGATGTTTACGGCGCAGGCCATGCCGCCCACGAGGAAGTTGGGGTGTGGATTTTTCCCGCCGAAGATGGTCTGTATTTTCACAATCTCCTTTTGCACGTCGAGTGCTTCGAGGTAGTGCGCCACGGCGATGAGGTTCACTTCGGGCGGCAGTTTGTAGGCCGGGTGACCCCAGTAACCGTTGCTGAAAATGCCCAGTTGCCCGCCGTTTACGAACTTCCCGATTTTTTGTTGCACCTCTCTGAAATAGCCCCGGGAACTTTTGGGCCATGCCGAGAGCGACTGGGCTATCTCCGAGGCTTTGCCCGGGTCGGCCTTCAAGGCCGACATCACATCGACCCAGTCGAGTGCTTGCAACTGGTAGAAGTGCACGACATGGTCGTGCATGAAGAGGGCTCCCTGCATGAGGTTGCGCACCATTTCGGCGTTGGGCGGGACGACGATTCCCAATGCGTTCTCCACGGCTCTCACCGAACACAGCGAGTGTATCGAGGTGCACACACCGCATACGCGTCCCACATAGGCCCAGGCTTCGCGCGGGTCGCGGTCGCGCACGATGATTTCGATGCCGCGCACCATGGTGCCGCTGCTGAACGCGTCTTCGACAATTCCATTCTCTATATCGGCTTCAATGCGCAGATGACCCTCGATGCGGGTGACGGGGTCTACGACGATTCGTTTGCTCATGATTTATAACGATTGAGGGTTATCATTCTTGTCGTCTTCCAGCGTGGCCAGTGACGCATCTATTTCTTTCTCCTCCCGGTCGAGTTCCGACTTGTTTTCCCGATGTACTTCCCGATTGAGCGAAAGGTCGTCGGTGCGGTTTTTTATCAGGTTGCGTTTCTGAATGTTGGTCGCCACGGCATGTGCCAGAATACCCCCGATGGCCACGGCGCTGAGGCCGGCTCCGATTTTGTCGGCCGTGGCTTCGATGCCGATGCCGTGCACATGGGGAATGTGGCTGTAAAGCGGGCCGTAGTCCCAGAAATTGGCTTCGGAGCAGCCTATGCAGCCGTGTCCCGACTGTATGGGGTAACTCACGCTGTCGTTCCACTTGATTACGGCACAGGAGTTGAAGGTGTTGGGACCTTTGCAACCCATGTAATAGAGGCAATATCCTTTGCGGGCGTTTTCGTCGTCGAACGACTGCACAAACAGTCCCGCGTCGTAAGCCGGCCGGCGGTAGCAGGTGTCGTGTATGCGTCGGCCGTAAAAGACTTTCGGACGTCCGGCGTTGTCGAGTTCGGGCAGGCGGTCAAAGGTCAGCATGTAGGTGATGACCCCGGCCATGACGTCGGCAATGGGAGGGCAACCCTGCACGTTGATGATGGGTTTGCCCGAGAAGATTTTCCCAACGGATTCGGCGTGCGTCGGGTTGGGGTGGGCATGTTGTATGCAGCCCGACGAGGCGCAGTTGCCCCAGGCGATGATGGCCTCGGCACCGGCCGCCCCTTCTTCGAATATCGTGCGGGCATCGCGCCCGGCAATGGTGCAATAGCCGGGGCTGCCGAGCGGTATGGCTCCTTCGACCACCATCACATAATTGCCGTAGTTCTCGCGCATGGCTTTTTCGCGCAGAGCCTCGGCCTGTTCGCCTGCCGCGGCCATGAGGGTGTCGCTATATTCGAGCGAAATCATCTCCATGAGGATTTGGCTCACGAGGGGGTGAGAAGCCCGCAAGAACGATTCGCTGCAACAGGTGCATTCCTGGAAGTGATACCACAATACCGGTTTACGGGGTTTGCGTTGCAGGGCATCTACCACTTGTGCCATACCACTGGTTTGCAACCCCAGTAGCGCGCTCATGATGCCGCAGAATTTGAGGAATTCCCGACGTGTGTACCCCTTGCGCCTCAATTCATCATACAAACTTTTTCTTTCCATATCGATTCAGTAAAAAAAGAAGATATTCAACAAATGCGGGGCAGTTGTTCGCCGCTCGCCCGGTAGATGTTGCGGGGGGTGCCGAGCCAGGTGCGCATCACCACTTCGCCGGCCCGTCCCTCGGTGACCCGACCGATGATGCGGGCTTCCCGGCCGAGCCGCGTGTCGCGGATAAGACGGAGGGCGCTCTCGGCTTCATTGCCGGGCAATATGATGACCAGTACGCCCTCGTTGGCAACAAAGAGCGGGTCGAGACCCAGCAATTCACAGGCGGACGAGACCGCTTCGCTCACCGGGATTTCTTTTTCCTCGATTTCGATGCGGCAGCGCGCGGCCTCGGCAATCTCGCACAGCACTTCACCCAAGCCGCCGCGTGTGGCGTCTCGCACGACATGTATGTCGTCGATGTTCGAGACCATGCATTCGACGACCGGTGTCAGGGCCGCCGTGTCGCTCTTGATGCGACTTTCGAGCCCCAGGTTGTTCCGGGTCGAGAGTATGCACACGCCGTGTTCGCCGAGCGGGCCGGTGACGATGATGGCGTCGCCTTTGCGCACATGGCAGGGCAGCCACTCCTGTTCGCCATAGAAGGTGCCGATGCCGGCGGTGTTGATATACACGCCATCGCCCTTGCCGTGTTCCACCACCTTGGTGTCGCCGGTAACGATATACACGCCGGCTTCGTGGGCGGCAGCCGCCATTTCACCGACGATTTTTTCGAAATCGTCGAGGCGGAATCCCTCTTCCAAGATGAAACAGGCCGAGAGATATTGGGGCTTGGCTCCACAACACAACAGGTCGTTGACGGTGCCGTTGACGGCCAGACGTCCGATGTTGCCGCCCGGGAAAAAGAGCGGGGTCACGACAAACGAATCGCTGGTAAAAGCCACCCTGCGGCTGCCGACGGGAAGAATGGCTCCGTCGTGCCGTTGTTGCAGGAACAGGTTGTCGAAGGCCGGAAAAATGATTCTGTCGAGCAACTCCTGGGTCAGTTTGCCGCCGCTCCCGTGAGCCGCCACGATGTGGCGGTAGCGTTGCGACGACAGGGGACAAGATAGTTCTTTCATAACATCTTCTTTAACGGCGGTATCGGTAATAGGCGGCGCAAGCCCCTTCGCTCGATACCATGAGTGCTCCCAACGGGTGCTCGGGCGTGCAGCGCCGGCCGAATGCCGGGCAGTGTGCCGGCGTGGTTTTCCCTTTCAACACATCGCCGGCCCGACACTCGCTTTTCCTGTCGGGAAAGACCTCTCCGACAGGAAAACGCTTTAAAGCGTCAAAATGTTCGTATCTCTTTTTTATTTGCAGGCCGCTTGCCGGCAGGCGGCCTATGCCCCGCCACGTCTGGTCGCAAGGTTGGAATACCTCCTCCACGGCCTCTTTGGCCTTCCGGTTCCCGTGGCGGCTTACGGCGGCCGGGTAGGCATTATAGACGTCGTGTTCCCCATTTTCGAGCAGGCGTATGTCGTGGTAAATGCCCAATAGCAGTTCGACGGGCGTGAAGCCGGTCACGCTGATGCTTACACCCTGCCGGCGGGCCAGTTCTTCATATCGGCCATATCCTTCGACGGTGCAGACATGCCCCGCCGCCAAGAGACCGTCGATGCGGCATTCGTCGTCGGCCATAATCGCCTCGATGGCCGGGGGGACGGTGTAGAGCGACGTGAGGAGGGAGAAGTTCGTTATCTTTTGTCGTTGCGCCGAGAGGATAGCCGACGCATATACGGGAACCGTCGTTTCAAACCCGACGGCGAGGAACACCACCTCTTTCCCCGGCAAAGCCTTTGCTATCGGGAGGGCGTCGAGCGGACTGTATAGCATGCGTATGTCGGCACCCCGGCTTTTCAGTGAGAGCAGGTCGCCCGATATGCCGGGTACGCGCAACATGTCGCCGAAGGTGGTGAAGACGACGTCACTCCGGCCGGCAATCTGCATCGCTTTTTCCACGGTCGTTTCGGGGGTCACGCACACGGGACACCCCGGTCCGTGTATGAGTGTGATTTGTGGGGGCAAGAGCTTTTCGATGCCATATCGGGCGATGGCGTGGGTCTGTCCGCCGCATATCTCCATGATGCGCCACGGGTGGCGGGTGATGCGGTGCAGGGCATCGACGATTCTATCAATGGCGTCGGTCGCTGGCTTCTCCATCATGATGACAGGTGTTGTGTGGAAAAAGTTTTTCAAAATCGTCCCAAGCAGCTTCGGCGTCGTCGCGGTTGACCACCGTGAGGGCGATGCCGGCATGAGCCAGGATATATTCTCCCGTCTGCACGTCGACCCAGTCGATGCAGATGGTACGCACGACGCCGCCGAAGTCGACCGTCGCCATGCGCGGTTTCTCCTTGTCGGCATTCTCAATGGCGACAACTTTTCCGGGAATGGCCAAACACATGATTCACAGTTTTTAATTCCAAGAACAATTTCCTGCGCGAATTGTTTTCTTCGGCATGGAATATCAGATACACGTCAGGGGCCTGGTGCAGGGTGTCGGGTTCCGTCCCTATGTCTGCCGGTTGGCTCGGGAGATGGGGTTGGCCGGTTCGGTCGATAACGATACCTCCGGAGTGTCGATTGTACTGCAAGCCGCACCCGAACAAGAATCTTCGTTCATGCAACGGCTCCTGGCCGAATTGCCCCCCGTGGCGCGTGTCGATGCGGTCGAGGTGCGGTCGTGCAGGGAGACTCGTCGTTTGGAACGCCCGTTTGCCATCACACCCAGCCGCGATACAAACGAGGGCGTCACGCACGTCAGCCCCGACATTGCCGTGTGCGACAAGTGTCTCGACGACATGCGCACGCAGCCGCACCGCATCGATTATCCTTTTATCAACTGCACCGCATGCGGGCCTCGTTTTTCTATCATCAGGGAGTTGCCTTATGACCGTTCGGCGACAACGATGTCCCCGTTTGCCTTGTGTCCCGACTGTTCCCGCGAATATCGCGATGAAAACGACCGCCGCTTTCATGCCGAGCCCGTGGCCTGCAACCGTTGCGGTCCCGGTTATTGCATGCGTTGCCCGTCGGGGTTGTGTGTCGATACCTATGCCGAGGTGCGTCGCCACCTGGCTTCGATACTCTTGCGTGGAGGGGTGGTCGCCCTGAAAGGCGTGGGGGGATATAACCTGATTGCCGATGCCTTTTCACCGGCAGCCGTGGCACGGCTGCGTGCTTTGAAGGAGCGGCCGCGAAAACCTTTTGCCGTGATGTTCCGTGATGTGGTTGCCGCGCGGCGCATTGTCGCACTCTCCCCCCAGGAAACGGCATTGCTCACGTCGTGGCGCCGTCCCATATTGCTGGCCCGGCAACGGGGCGCATTGTCGCCGGGCATCAATGAGGGATATTGTACCTTGGGGGTGCTCTTGCCTTTCCAACCCATTCACTATCATATTTTTGCCGATACCGGTTTGGAGGCGTTGGTCTTTACCAGCGGCAATCGCAAAGGTTTCCCCTTGTGCGCCGACGATGCGGAGGCTTGGCGGCAGTTGGGCGATGGGGTCGATGGCTTTGTCTCCTATAACCGAGCCATTTATAACCGGGTCGATGATTCGGTCGTTCAATATGTCGCCGGAGCTCCCCGGCTGCTTCGTCGGGCAAGGGGGTATGCTCCCGAACCCTTGTGCGTGGGGGATAATGTCGATGGTGTTTTTGCGGCCGGAGCTGAACGCACCAACCATTTTGCCATCGGGCGCGGACGCGATGTGATACTTTCGCCTTATATTGGGACGCTGCGCGATGCGGCTGTCGCGGCGCTCTATGACGATACGGTCGGACGTTATACGCATTTGTTCCGCTTTGAACCTCGTGTGGTCGTGTGCGACAGGCACCCCGATTATGTCTCGACCCGTTTTGCCGAGGCATACGCCTCCCGTCGGAACCTTCCCTTGATACGGGTGCAGCACCACCATGCCCATGCGGCGGCTGTCATGGCCGAGTATCGGCTCTTCGAACCCGTACTGGCGGTTTGTCTCGACGGAACGGGTGCCGGAGATGACGGTTGTGTGTGGGGCGGAGAGTTCCTATGGACCGACCGTGCCGAATACCGCCGCCTCTCGCATTTCCCATACCTCCCCATGCCCGGGGGCGATGCCGCCGCCCGTCAACCCTGGCGCATGGCGGTCGCTCTCCTGCATGCGTTTCGCAAGGGTGCACGATTTTATCCGCCCGGTTTTTGCCGTCGGGTGGGGGAGGCCAAGGTCTTAGGGGTCGAACGCATGTGCTTTTCGCAGGAACTCTCTCCATCGACCTCGGCGGCGGGGCGATTGTTCGATGCCGTGGCTTCCCTGTTGGGCATATGCGATGAGAACAGTTATGAGTCGGAGGCGGCCGTTCTTCTCGAACAGACGGCCTGCCGCGCGACCAATCGTACCCTGCGCTATCCGCTGAATCGCCAAACGCCTCTCGACCTGTCACCGCTTTTCTCGGCTCTGCTCGACGATGTGGCCGGCGGCCGTCCCGCGGCCGATGTGGCCTATGCCTTTCATGCGACGTTGGCCGACGTCGTTTTTGCCGAGACACTCCGTCTTTTCGACCGTTCCCTTTTTTGCGGGGTGGTGTTGTCGGGCGGCGTGTTTCAGAACAAAATCCTTTCGGAGTTGTTATGTAAAAGGTTTGCGGTGCAAGGCATACCTTTTTTCTTGCCCGAGAAAATGCCCGTTCACGACGGTGCGATAGCCGTGGGACAGGCGGTCGTGGCATCGGCCTGTCGGGGGGTGGATTGAAATTTTTTGAAATGATTTATGCACGAACTTTCTATTGCACTCAGTATTCTCGATTTGGTCGCATTGGAGGCCATCAAGCAGAAGGCGCACGAAGTAAAGGAAATCGAGCTCGAAGTGGGACATTGGGCGGGGGTCGATATTTCGGCGCTCTCTTTTTCGATGCGGGCGGCGCAACGCTATTCCCCGTTTGAGAAAGCGCGGGTGACCATTGTCGAGGTGCCTCCCGTGTCGCATTGCAAAGTGTGTGGTTGCCAGTTCGCCCCCACCCATCAGTTTTGTGGTTGCCCGCATTGCCATTCGGCTGAAACCGAACTTTTGCAGGGTCGGGAATTGCGCCTCAAATCAATCCTTGTCGAATAAAATTCTTTCTATCATGTGTGACCATTGTGGCTGTACGCCCTCAGACTCTCTTCATCATCATCTCCACCGGGAGGGAATCCCCCATGACCATCAGCACCGATTGACGGTCGAGAAAGACATTCTCTCCCTCAACGACCGACAGGCCGAGGAGAATCGGCAATATTTTTCCCGTTGTGAAATCTGTGCCGTGAATATCGTCAGTTCGCCCGGAGCCGGGAAAACGTCGCTTCTCGAACAGACCCTCTTGCCGCTCCTGCGGAAATTTCCCGTGGCGGTCATCGAAGGTGACCAGCATACCGACAACGATGCGCGCCGCATTGCGGCAACCGGAGCCATTTGCCGGCAAATCAATACCGCACAAGGGTGCCATCTCGATGCCGCCATGGTGCACGACGCACTCCTGACGCTCGACTTGCCGACACGTTCGTTGCTCTTCATCGAGAATGTCGGCAATTTGGTCTGTCCGGCCATGTTCGATTTGGGCGAGACCTGGCGCGTGGTTGTCATAAGCGTCACCGAGGGTGACGACAAGCCCTTGAAGTATCCGTATATATTCGAGAGCGCCCGGTTGTGCGTCATTCACAAAGTCGACCTGTTGCCCTATTTGAGTTGCGACATCGGGACGTTGAGAAGGAATCTTTTGCAAGTCAATCCCTCCTTGCGCATTTTCGAAATTTCTTCGCACACCGGCGAAGGTCTGTTGTCTTGGCGGCGTTTTTGGGAAGAGCAGGTCGCCGCCTTGCCTCATGCATTGTGATAATCTGTTGCCTATGAATATCGCGATAGCCACCGACGAGGTGCGGCAATTTTTCGATGCCCAAAGCCGCTCATGGGATTCCCGCACCCCGCGAAATCCTGATGTGTTGCGCAGCTTGTTGGCCTGGTTGCCCATGCAGCCGGGCGATTCGGTGCTCGATGTGGGTACCGGGACGGGCGTGCTGTTGCCCTATATCCGGGAACGCAATCCCCAAGGGGTCATCGATGCCGTGGACCTTTCGCCCGGCATGCTGGCCGTGGCGAAACAGAAGTACGGTACCGACCCGTTTTTGCATTTTATTCCGGCCGACGTCACCCGCGAGTCGCTGTCACGCCGTTATCATGCCATTCTACTCTATTCGGTATTTCCCCATTTGGCGCGGCGCGACGAGACGGTGGCACGTTTGGTCTCCCGCAACCTCATGCCCGGGGGCTTCTTGCTGATAGCCCATACCGAAGGGCGCAAGTGGCTCAATGAGATGCACCGCAACCAGCTGTCCCCGTCGATGCGGCGCGATTTGTTCCCGGTGTCGGTGCAGGCACAGCGTTTCCGCCGCATGGGATTGGAGGTCGTCCATGCCGCGGAGTCGGACGTCACCTATTTTATATTGCTCACGCGCTGAGCGCGCCACAGGTTGTTTTTGAGAGGTATCATGAAATAAAAGCAGCGCCCGGTGAGGGACGCTGCTTTTATGGGTCAGACGGGTGTGCCCGTTCAATTCTTTTCGATGGAGTAGTCTTTGATGCCCAAGGCTTCATAGGCTTTTTTCAGTTCCTCTTCGTTGTCGCTGATGACGAGAAGTTTGTCGCCCGGTTTCAGAACCGTGTTGCCTTTGGGCACGAAGAAATTGGTATCGCGTTTCACCATGACGGCCAAGGTGTTGTCGGGGAGGGTCATGTCCATTAGGCGGTTGCCTTTTGACAAAGTCTGTTCGTTGATTTCGATTTCCGACATCGACGATTTGATTTCGTCGGGAAGTTGCACGTCAAACTCTTTCTTGTCACGCCCCGGAGCAATGAGACCCAACCATTTGGCCATGGTCCCGACGGTAGTGCCCTGTATCAGCAGGGAGATGAGGGTGATGAAGAACACGATGTTGAAGATGAGGTTGGCATTCTCGATGCCGGCAATCATGGGATAGGTGGCAAAGATGATGGGCACGGCACCACGCAATCCCACCCATGAGATGTAGAGCCGGGCTCGTGTCGAGAAGTTCTTGAACGGCAACAGGCAGAGGAATACGGTGATGGGACGGGCCAAAACAATCATGAAGATGCCGATGGCGAGACCTATGCCTATGATGGGGGGTAATTGGCTGGGAGTCACCAGTAAGCCGAGCGTGAGGAACATGACGATCTGGAAGAGCCAGGTAAGGCCGTCGAAGAAAGTTTCCATGCTGCGTTTGTGCACGACTTTGGAGTTGCCGATAACCAGTCCGGCCAGATACACGGCGAGGTAGCCGTTTCCTTTCAGCATATCGGTAAACGAGAAGATGAAGAACACGAAGGCCAACAGGAGAATCGGGTAGAGCGACTGGTTCTGCACGTTGAGCCGGTTGATGGCCATGGCGGCCAATTTGCCGAAGAGGTATCCCAACAAGCCGCCGATACTCAGTTGTATGATGAGGGTGGAGATGAAACTCCAAAAAGAAAATTCGCCCAGTTGTATGATTTGTATCAATATGATGGTGAGCATGAAAGCCATCGGGTCGTTACTACCGCTTTCGAGTTCGAGCGTGGGTCGCAACCGTTCTTTCAGGGAAAGCCCTTTGGAACGCAGGATAGAGAATACCGACGCCGAATCGGTCGATGACATGACTGCCGCCAATAACATCGATTCCCAAATATTGAGATTGATTGTCGGAATGAAATCGCAGATGAAGTAGATAAACAAGCCCGTGATAAAGGTCGTCAGGAGTACCCCCAGGGTTGCGAGCGTGACACCCGGGCCGATGATGGGTTTTATATCTTGGTATTTGGTGTCCATACCGCCTGAGAACAGAATGATGCTCAGGGCGATGACTCCGATGAATTGGGTTGCTTTGGGATTGTCGAACTGGATTTGCAGGAACGGTATCGGACCGTCGCAGCCGAAAAACATTCCTACACCGAGGAACAGAAGCAAGGCGGGAAGGCCGAATTTATAACCGGTTTTTCCGGCCAGTACGCTGCAAAAGAGAAGTATGGCACCGACCATTACGAAATTTTCGGGATTCAAGTTCATGAGAATGGGTTTCTTCTAAATGGGTGGTTATGGGTTGGGATATAAACGTTTTCTTTGAGGTATAACAAAATCGCGAACGAAAAATTTTCGACGGCATGATGTTTTTCAATCTCGGGAGGGCGTGAAAAACTTCCTCGGGAGGACCGTAATATTACTGTTTCACAGTTGGTCGTTTGTTTTTTTTGATGGTATGTTTTTATCTGTGGCGTCAAAAATTCTTATTCCTCGGCAAGAAGATCGGGGCGCAGGCGACGCGTGCGCTCTATCGACTGCTCGTGGTTCCACTCGTCGATTTTGCGTTGGTGACCCGACAACAGCACGTCGGGGACGCGCCAGCCTTTGTATTCGGCCGGACGGGTATATACGGGCGGTGCCAGCAGGTTGTCCTGGAACGAATCGGAGAGAGCCGACTGTTCGTCGCCGAGAGCACCCGGTATCAGTCGCACGATGGCATCGCACATGATGGCTGCGGGCAACTCTCCGCCGGTGAGTACATAGTCTCCCACCGATATTTCCCGGGTGATGAGGTGCTCGCGTATGCGGTAGTCGATGCCCTTGTAATGCCCGCACAAGATGATGAGGTTTTCGGCCAGGGAGAGAGAGTTGGCCAGGGGTTGGTCAAAGAGCTCTCCGTCGGGAGAGGTGTAGATGACCTCATCGTAGGCGCGTTCGCTTTTCAGTTGCGAGATGGCCCGGTCTATCGGCTCGATTTGCATCACCATGCCGGCTGCTCCGCCGAAGGGGTAGTCGTCGACGCGCCGGTGTTTGTCGGTCGAGAAATCGCGCAGGTTGTGCACGACGATTTCGACCAGCCCCTTGTTTTGGGCCCGTTTCAGAATCGATTGGTTCAGAGGGCTGTCGAGCAGCTCGGGTAAAACGGTGAGAATATCGATACGCATGATGACGATGCACTATTTTTTCGGTAGGCAAAGGTACCACAAAAAAGTGACATAACGAAGTCGTCGGTATGAGAAATAATGTCTGTTTTTAAGACTTGTCAAGGAAAAAGAGAAATTTTTTCGGGCTTTGAATTGGTATCATGCCGTTCTTGACCGATACACCTGTTAGCCGCTACCCTTTAAAACCTTTTATCCGGTTCATGTTCCCTACATGAAATCTTTCAAATTTCGCGGCTGGCGCACCGATTTTGGAGACCGCACCGACCGGGTGAACCTCTCGCCCAAGTCCGGTTTCTTACGGGAACACCCTTTTCCCGCACATTCCTTCAGGAGTGACGGAGAGAGGGGGACTTGTATTACAGTCTCGTGCAATATTCTCGGGTGACAAGCTTCCGTTTCTTACATTTTTGTGGTATCTTTGTCAACCTAAACAGGCGACCATGAATGAGACAGAATTTCGCATACGGCAGTTGAGAAAAGAGTTGGACGAGCATAACTACAACTACTATGTGCTCAATGCTCCGACCATCGACGACCGGGAATTTGACCGCCTCATGGCCGAGTTGCAGCAACTCGAAGAGGCCAATCCCCAATATGCCGACCCACATTCTCCCACCTGCCGGGTGGGGAATGACCACAATCAGGCTTTCACACAGGTAGCTCACCGCTATCCGATGCTATCGTTGAGCAACACTTACACGCGTGAAGAGGTGGCCGCTTTCTACGAACGGGTGAGTGCGGCATTGCAGGAGCCCTTTACCATCGTCGGGGAGTTGAAATACGACGGCACGTCCATCTCGCTCACCTATGAGCACGGCCGGCTGGTGCAGGCCGTTACCCGGGGCGACGGCGTGCAAGGCGACGATGTGACCGAGAATGTCAAGACCATACGCACCATACCGCTCGTCCTGCGTGGAGCGGGTTACCCCGACCGTTTCGAGATTCGCGGCGAGATACTCATGCCTTGGTCGGTCTTTGAGCAACTGAATGCAGAGCGGGAACGCGAAGAGGAACCGCTCTTTGCCAATCCGCGCAATGCGGCATCGGGCACCCTCAAACTGCAAAATTCGGCGATTGTCGCCTCCCGGCACCTCGATGCCTATCTATATTATCTCTTGGGCGAAAATCTGCCCTCCGACGACCATCTCGACAATCTGCACACGGCCGCCGGTTGGGGATTTAAAATCTCCGAGGCCATGACCCGTTGTCATTCGCTCGAAGAGATGTATGCCTTTATCGACTATTGGGACGTAAACCGCAAAAATCTGCCGGTGGCGACCGACGGCATCGTTTTCAAAGTCGCTTCGTTGCGTCAGCAGAAATATCTCGGCTACACCGCCAAGTCGCCCCGCTGGGCCATTGCCTATAAGTTCCAGGCCGAGCGGGCGGTAACCCGGCTCAACTCCATCTCCTATCAGGTGGGGCGCACCGGAACCATCACCCCGGTGGCCAACCTCGACCCCGTGCAACTGTCGGGAACCATAGTGAAGCGGGCTTCGCTCCACAACGACGACATCATACAGGCGCTCGACCTGCACATCGGCGATTTTGTCTATGTGGAAAAGGGGGGCGAAATCATACCCAAGATAACCGGAGTCGACACCGATGCCCGCATCTTGGTGGGAGAGAAGGTGCAGTTTATCACCCATTGTCCCGAGTGTGGAACCCCCTTGGTGCGGTATGAGGGAGAAGCGGCTTGGTATTGCCCCAACGACGAATCCTGTCCCCCGCAAATAAAGGGCCGCATCGAGCACTTCATCAGTCGCCGAGCCATGAACATCGACGGCTTGGGAAGTGAAACGGTCGACCTCTTTTATCGTCTGGGAATGATACACGATGTCGCCGACCTCTATACCCTGCGCGAAAGCGACATCGCCTCGCTCGACCGCCAAGGCGACAAGTCGGCGCGCAACATCATCGAGGCGGTGGCGGCTTCGCGCGAGGTTCCCTTCGAACGCGTGCTCTTTGCCTTGGGCATACGGTTCGTGGGAGAGACCGTGGCAAAAAAACTGGCCAACGCATTCGGAAGCATCGACAAGTTGGCCGCTGCCACCGAAGAAGAGCTCATGCAAGTCGATGAGATAGGAGCGCGCATAGCCGGCAGTGTGAGAGCCTATTTTGCACACCCGACGACGGCGAATCTCATCGCGCGGCTGAAAGCCGCCGGTTTGCAGATGGAGCTGTCGGCCGAGCGCCTGGCCCATCGCACCGACCGTCTGCAAGGAGCTACGGTTGTCATCAGCGGCACCTTTACCCATCACTCCCGTGATGAATATAAAAATCTCATCGAGCAACACGGCGGGAAAAATACCTCTTCGGTCTCGGCCAAGACAACCTATCTCCTGGCCGGAGAGAATATGGGCCCCGCCAAACTCGAAAAGGCAACGAAGTTGGGTATAAAAATCATCTCCGAAACAGAGTTCCTGCAACTCATCGGTTCGGAAAATTAACCGGATTTTCATGTGGAAATATCTTACACAGAAAGCAATACGACGCCGATATGCCAAAAGCCCGAAACAGCGTGACCGGCGTTTCATTCCCTATCGCGAGGCGAAGACGGTTGCCGTCCTGGCCGATGAGGCAGGCGTGCGACAGGCTGTGCCGCTCTTGCAGGCGATGAGCCGCGAAGGGAAAAAAGTCGTGCTTTATTGCCTGAACCTGTCGCCATCGAAGATCGAACTTCGGCCCTCCGGCATCGACATCGTCGAAATATCCCCCGCGGAACTCTGCCACGGCGGCACCGCACCGCGCCCCGAGATATGCCGCGATTTTGTCGCTTTGCAACCCGATGTGTTGCTCGACCTGACGCTGGTCGACTCTTTGCCGACGGCCTTTTTGTCTGTCATAAGCAGGGCTCCCATGCGTCTCGGTGTGCAGAAGAATTCCTTGGCTCCGGCCGACATTATGCTACAAATCGACCCCGAAAAGGCGACGGTCGAATACTTGTTGCAAAATATGCTGTTTTATTGGAAGAATATTGCGGTAAAAAATAATAATTCGTAATTTTACCGCCGAAAATATGCACAACACTATATGGCACAAATCAATTTAAGAGGTATGGGCGTTGCCCTTATCACACCTTTCAATGAAGATGAAACAATCGACTTCCCGGCTTTGGCCCGCCTTGTCGAATATCAAATACAAAACGGCATCGATTATCTCGTCGTCTTGGGAACAACCGCCGAGACGCCGACTCTCACCGAAGAAGAAAAAGCCCGGGTACGCTCTTTTGTCATCGAAAAAGTTGCAGGTCGGGTTCCCATCGTCATGGGGCTCGGCGGCAACAATACCCGTGCCATAGTCGACAGCCTTAAAACCCAGAATTTCGATGGCGTTGATGCCATACTCTCGGTAGTCCCCTACTACAACAAACCCTCGCAGGAGGGCATCTATCAGCACTACAAAGCCATCGCGCAAGCCACCAAACTGCCGGTCATTCTTTACAATGTGCCCGGCCGCACCGGCGTGAACATGACCGCCGGGACCACCTTGCGCCTTGCCCGCGATTTTGATAATATCGTCGCCATCAAAGAAGCCTCGGGCAACATCACCCAGATGGACGACATCATCAAAAACAAACCGGCCGATTTCATGGTCATCTCGGGCGACGACGGCATCACTTTCCCCCTTATAACCTTGGGAGCGGTGGGCGTCATTTCGGTAATAGGAAATGCCTTCCCCCGAGAGTTCAGCCGCATGGTGCGTCTGGCGCTCAATGGCGACTATGCGTCGGCACTGACGATACATCACCGTTTCACCGAGCTGTTCAGCCTGCTTTTTGTCGACGGCAATCCGGCCGGAGTGAAATGCCTCCTCCATGCCATGGGGTACATACAGAACCAGTTGCGCCTGCCCTTGGTGCCCACACGCATTACGACCTACGAAAAAATACGCGACGTGTTGCAGAAACTCAACATTGTTTGCTGACGCTGTGAACAATACTCCTTTCCCGACGTTATAATCCTAAAACCGTACAACTATGATACAACGATTGCAATCCGTATATCTCTTTCTTGTTGCCGCTCTCGTGGCAACCTGCATGTTTATGCCCCTCACGACCATCGTAACCCCCGAAGACACGGTAATACTCTCGTCGCTGGGAGCCTATACCCCCGCTCCCGAATCGAAACTCCTCTTCGAGATGTGGCCCCTTACCATCGTTGCCGCACTCGCGGCACTGTTGGCTCTGATCAACATATTCCTTTTCCGCAACCGTCCTTTGCAGATGCGGGTATGTCACTTTACGACCTTGTTGCTTGTCGCTTTCTATGTGATAGTGGGCATTTACATCTATGACCTCTACATTGCGCTCAACGGCGAAAGTTTGCAGTTGCAGGCCGCCCTCTCCATGCCGGTGGTGGCACTCGTGCTCAATTACATTGCCTACCGCCGCATACGGGCCGACGAACGTCTTGTGCGTTCGGCCGACCGCCTGCGTTAACCTCTTGCAAAGCTTCGTACAGCAAAAGCGCCGCACAGACCACTGTGCGGCGTTTTGTATTTCATGGGTAGGGTCGGGGAGGTTGCCTATTCATGCAGTCGTTTCTCGACGTAGGCAAACAGTTTCAGACGGTCGTCGGGCGTGAACCACACGATGGTGTCGTCGCGCCGGAACCACGTCATCTGTTTGCGGGCGTAGACCCGCGTGTTGCGTTTTATCTTCTCGACAGCCGCGGGCAGGTCGTAGGTGCCGTCGAAGTAGGCAAACATCTCTTTGTATCCTACCGTGTTGAGCGCATTGAGGTGGCGGTAGGGGTAGAGCTTGCGGGCTTCGGCTTCGAGCCCGTCGCGCATCATGGCGTCGACCCGGCTGTTGATGCGCTCGTAGAGCTCCGCCCGTGGGCGGGTGAGTCCTATCTTCACGATGTCGAACGGACGCTCTTTTTTCGTCTCTGTACGCAGCGAGGAGTAGGGTTGCCCGGTCATGCGGCATATCTCCACGGCATGAATCACCCGTTTGGGATTCCGTCGGTCGACCTTCTCGTAGAAGTCGGGGTCGAGCCGCAACAACTCTTCGAGCAGAACGTCGAGACCGGCCTCTTCGTAGCGCGTCACGACGGCACGGCGCACCTCGTCGCTGATGGTGGGTATCTCGTCGATGCCGTTGCACACGGCATCGATATACATCATCGAGCCGCCGGTGAGCAGCAGGGTGTCGTGGCGGGTAAACAGTTGCTCGATGAGAGCCAAGGCATCGGCCTCGTATTGGGCGGCACTGTAATAGTCGGTGAGGGAAAGTGTGCCGATAAAATGGTGCGGCACACGAGCCAGTTGTTCCCGGGTGGGGGCTGCCGTCGCCACGACCATGTCGCGATAGAGCTGCCGGCTGTCGGCCGAGATGATGGGGCAACCCAGCCGTTCGGCCAGTTGCAGGCTCAACTCGGTTTTCCCCACGGCCGTGGGGCCTAAAAGTACGACGAGTTTTTTTCTCATGGGCAACAACGGTAGGGGAGAATAAAGACGGGAGGCCGACACGACGGCGGCCTCCCGGAATAAGTGTCACATTATTTCTCGGCCACGAGGCGGGCTATTTCCACAATCACGTCGCGGGCTTTTACCATCGATGCGATGGGCACGAACTCATAGCGGCCGTGGAAGTTGAGACCGCCAGCAAAGATGTTGGGGCAGGGGAGCCCTTCGAACGAGAGACGGGCGCCGTCGGTGCCGCCACGCACGGGAACCACCACGGGGGTTACGCCCACGTTTTTCATGGCCTCTTCGGCAAGGTCGACAATGTGCATGACCGGCTCTATCTTCTCGCGCATGTTGTAGTATTGGTCTTTGATTTCGAGGCTGGCACAGTCGGGGAACTCCCGGTTGATTTTCCGCACGAGGTGCTCAAACTCCTTCTTGCGGCGCTCGAAGCGGTCGCGGTCGTGGTCGCGGATAATGTAGCTGAGCGTGGTCTCCTCGACGCTGCCTTCGCACGAAATGAGGTGGTAGAAGCCTTCATAACCCTCGGTGTGTTCGGGAGTTTCCCAGCGGGGGAGCATGATGGCGTATTGTATGGCGACACGCAGTGAGTTGATCATCTTGTGCTTGGCGTAGCCCGGGTGCACGTTGCGTCCCTTGAAGGTGATGCGAGCCACGGCGGCGTTGAAGTTCTCATATTCGAGCTCGCCGATTTCACCCCCGTCCATCGTGTAGGCCCAGTCGGCGCCAAACCGTTTCACGTCGAAGTGGTCGGCTCCTTGACCGATTTCTTCGTCGGGGGTGAATCCGATGCGTATCTTGCCATGCTTGATTTCGGGGTGGGAGAGGAGGTACTCCATGGCCGATACGATTTCGGCCACGCCGGCTTTGTCGTCGGCACCCAGCAATGTCTTGCCATCGGTGACGATGAGGTCTTGACCGATGTAGTGCAGCAACTCGGGAAACTCGTCGGGGCGCAGTGCCACATTGTCTTCGGCGCAGAGCACGATTTCTTTGCCGTCGTAGTTCTCGACGATGCGAGGCGAAACTTTGCGGCCCGAGCAGTCGGGACTGGTGTCGAGGTGGGCGATGAATCCCACCGTGGGCAATTCCTTGTCGCTGTTCGAGGGCAGGGTGGCCATTAAGTATCCGTTATCGTCGAGCGATATATCGGAGAGACCTATGCGCTGCAACTCCTTTTCCAGTTCTTTGGCAAAAAACATCTGTCCCGGAGTGCTGGGCGTCATATGGGTCAATTCGTCCGATTGTGTATCGAAACTTACATAGTGCAGAAAACGTTTGACGAGATTTTCCATTGTAAAGCGGTTTTATGAAGGTATAAATTCGGTTGATGTCGGGAGTCGGGTAGACTTTCGATTCGGCCGTTTTTCACCTTAGCGGCAGGGGAAACGACCTTTCTGTCGAAACATCAAACAAAGATACGGAAAAATATGTAAATTTGCGTCACCAAACCGGTAAAAACAAATGTCAGGCAATCGCAAGAAACGGAAAAATACGCCCAAACGGGCGTGGAAGTCTTTGCTGTGGGGCGTTCTTTTCTTCCTGCTGATAATGTGGGGGGCCTATTATTTCACGACCCCCATCGATACTATGCTTGGCACTCCCTCTTCGACGACGCGAAACTGGTTGGAGGCTCGCATTGCCTCCATAATGCCCCGTAAGCACACTCGACCCGATGCCGTGCATCGTCGTGTGGTGCATTACGATGATTTGGAGATTCCGGCTCCCTTTGCCGATGGGCGTCCCGACAGGCTTTGTACCTATGCCGGCTATACGCTCTCGTACAACAGCGAATGGCGCCTGCCCAACTGGGTCGCCTATGAATTGCTGCGCAGCGAACTGAAAGCGCAGGTGTCACGTCGCGACGACTTCCGCCCCGACGAGTCCCTGCCCCTCGACGAGCAGGCCGGTCTGGCCGATTACCGCCGCAGCGGTTTCGACCGCGGACACATGGCGCCTGCCGCCGACATGCGGTGGAGCGCCGAGGCCATGTCGCACTCGTTCTACCTCACCAACATCTGCCCGCAGACACCGGGCCTCAATCAAGGCGACTGGAAACGCCTCGAAGACAAAATCCGTGATTGGGCTCGTGAAGATAGCGCCATCGTCATCGTGTGCGGCCCCCTTGTCGCGCCCGGCGATACCACGATAGGTTCCCACAAGGTAAAAGTCCCTTCGGCCTATTACAAGGTGGTGCTCTCGCCCTATGCCGACCCGCCAAGGGGCATAGGCTTCATTTTCGAAAACATACCCGGTCGTCAACGACGGCCGCTCGACAGTTATGCCGTGACCATCGACAGTGTCGAGAACCGGGTCCGAATCGATTTCTTTCCCGAGCTCCCCGACGAGATAGAACAATATATTGAATCGCAATATGACACCCAATACTGGAACTTCTGACCTTCGCACCCCCTATATGCCCGAAGACACGATATGCGCCGTCTCTACACCGCCCGGAGTAGGGGGCATCGCCGTCATTCGCGTCAGCGGCGACAAGGCCATAACCATCGTCGATAAGTTGTTTCACCCCAAAGGACACGCAACACCGCTGTCGCAACGAGCCACCCATACGCTCGCTTTTGGTGAAATCTACGGTCAAGAAGGAGACCTGCTCGACCAGGTCGTCGTCTCCCTTTTCCGCACACCGCACTCCTATACCGGCGAAGACACGGTCGAAATATCCTGCCACGGTTCCACCTACATCGCCCAGCACATCATACAGGCTCTCATACACGGCGGTTGTCGCGGCGCCGCCCCCGGAGAGTTTACCCGGCGCGCCTTTGCCAACGGTCGTCTCGACCTCTCGCAGGCCGAAGCCGTGGCCGACCTCATCGCCTCCCGTTCGGCGGCCGCCCATCGCGTAGCCATGAATCAGATGCGCGGCGGGTTCAGCCGCGAACTGGCCGACCTGCGGGCTCGCCTGCTCCAATTCGTTTCCCTCATCGAGCTCGAACTCGATTTCAGCGAAGAAGAAGTGCAGTTTGCCGACCGGCAACAACTCGTCGAACTGGCCCGCGACATCGAAACCGTCATTGCCCGGCTGGCCGACTCGTTCAGCCGCGGCAATGCCATCAAGAACGGCATACCCACCATCATCATCGGCGAGACCAATGCCGGCAAATCGACCCTCCTCAACGCCCTCCTGCGAGAAGAACGCGCCCTCGTCTCCGACATACACGGCACTACCCGCGACACCGTTGAAGACATCATCGACCTGCAAGGCATCACCTATCGGCTCATCGATACCGCCGGCATACGCGAGACAAGCGACACCGTCGAGAACATGGGCATCGAACGCACATTCGTCAAACTCGCACAGGCCGACATCGTGCTGTGGCTCGTCGACGGCACCCATAGCGACGCCCATGTGCAAGACTTGGCCCGGCGCATCGTCCCGCAGTGTCAAGGAAAGCAACTCTTTGCCCTCATCAACAAGACCGACCTGCTCTCACCCGCACAGATAGCCGCGAAACAAGAACTCTTGACCACCCTCCACATCGCTCCCGAGCGCATACTCCCCATCTCGGCCAAGAACAACCGCGACATCGACACCCTGCAAGAAGCCCTCGTAGCCCTTGCCGCGCAGACCACGTCCGCCAACGACACCATCGTCACCAACGTGCGCCATTACGAAGCCCTTGTCCGTGCCCTCGAAGCCATACGGCGGGCCCACCAGGGTCTTGCCGACAACTATCCCGGAGACCTCCTCGCCCAAGACATACGCGAGACCATGCACCACCTCGGCGAAATCACCGGCGAAATCACCACCGACGAAATCCTCGGCAATATCTTCAAAAACTTCTGCATCGGCAAATGACGGCTTGTAAACAGCCATAACCATTTAGAATAAAGTCGCTGTATATCAGCGACTTTTGTTTTTATGTACTTTCCAGACCGTATTTGGAAGTAACGGTTTTTATCCATATTTTTCATACGTATTTCTACCGTGACAGAAATTCACG
>DVLI01000013.1 GCA_018715595.1 Candidatus Caccoplasma merdavium
GTGTCTTCGCCGTTGATGAACCCGCTGAACGAGAGTTCAAACTCGGGATTCTCCTCGCCCTCGATGCGCACGGCGTTGGCCACGCTCACGCTCAGGGGCGCTTTGCCGATGGTGAAGTCGAGGGCTTCCGACTCGCCGGCCGAGAAGAAGGCGCTTTCCTCCTGATAGGCTTTCAGCGAGGTCGTTCCGCTCTTGACGATGACAATCTTGCCGTTTTCAAGTCGGGCGATGGTGGTGTCGGCGATTTCGAAGCGCACGGGGCTTTCGGTGTTGTTCGACGAGAAAGAGGGGGTGAAAGGCGTGTCTCCATATCGCTTGTCGGTGATTTCACCGAGCGTGATGCGGGTCTTGCCCTTGACGAGCAGCGTACCGCCGATGTATTGGTTGAACGCATAATTCTCATCTTCGCCGCCACTGATGACGATGTCGTAATAACCGCCGGACGAGAGGGCGTCGGCCTCGCAGGAGGCGGTGGGCAGGACGTCGAGGCAGGAGGCGTTATCTCCGTTGAGGAAGCCGCGGTAGGAGAGGACAAATGCGGGATTCTCCTCGCCCTCGATGCGCATCGTGTCGCCGGCAATCACTTGCAGCGGGGCTTTCTCTACGGTGAGGGTGATTTCTTTCGATTCACCCTCGGTGTAGTTGGGGCTGCTCTTTTGTACGGCTTTCAAGGTGGTTGTTCCGCTTTTGAGGATATGGAACGCACCCTCCTTGTATTCCACAACGTCCGGGGTACCGAAGACAAATTCCACTTCGGTCTCGTTGTTGTTGGTGGTGACGGTGGGGGCAAACGGGGCGTCGCCGTAGCGTTTGGTGTCGATGCTCATGAGTGAAATCATGGTCTTCGACAAGGTGGCCGACCGCACGGTATATGTTCCTTCGGTGTAATTGAAATCATAGCAATCGTCCTCGCCGCCGCTGATGATGAGCGGATAGAAGCCAATGGGCGAGGAGACCGTCACTTCGCACGTCACGGTGGGCATCAAGTCGATGACCGAACGTTCTTCCCCGTTGACAAATCCGGTGATGTAGAGTTCGAAGTCGGTGACCGGCGTTTGTCCCACGATGCTCGATTCGTTGCGGCAACTTACTTCGAGGGTCGCTTTCCCGATGGTCAGTTCACCGTCGAGGGTCTCTATTGCATATCGCTCGTCGGTTATTTCGGTGAGTGTGATGGGGTAGTTGCCCGGTATGGAGGTGGAAGTTGCCTCGCAAGCAATTTCGGGAACCTCGATGTCGTCTTTGTTGTCGCCATTGACAAAGCCTTCATACACGAGGGTGAGGGTCGGGTTGGCCTCGCCATACTTGCGGCTCTTGTTTTCGGCCTGTATGGTAAGGGGGGCTTTGTTCACCACCAGTTCGGTTGTCGTCGTTGCCTCGCCGAAGTTGGTCGATGCGGCCTGGTGGGCGGAGATGGTAGTCTTGCCGGCTTTGAGTATCGTCACCGTGCCGTCGCTGATGGTGGCGATGCTTTCATCTTCGATGGAGAAGGTGATGGGGGTCTCGGTGTTGGGTGACGAGATTTTCAGGGCAAAGGGGGCGTCGCCGTAGGTTTTCTCGCCGATGGCGGTGAAGGTGAGTTCACCCGACGAGGCGGTGACGGTGAGTGCACCTTTCACATACACAAACCGGTAGTTCTCGTCTTCGCCGCCGCTGACGATGATGTCATAGCGTCCGGCCTGAGACGTGGAGGTCGCCTCGCACGAGGCCGACGGTTGCATGGTGAGTACCGACTCGTCCTCGCCGTTGACGAAACCGCTGTATGTGAAGGTGAGTGTGGGGTTCTCCTCGCCATAAGAACGCGTTTGGTCGTCGGCCGTGACCGTCAGCGGCGCTTTCTCCACGATAAGGGTGCCCGGGGTGTATTCGAGGGTGTAGTTGCTGCCTTCGCCGCCGCTCACCGTGATGTCATAGCTTCCGGCCGGCGATTGGGGGGTTGCTTCGCACGAGAGGGTGGGGAGGCTGGTAAGCACGGCTTCGTCTTCGCCGTTGGCAAATCCGCTGTATGAGAGGGTCAGCGTCGGGTTCTCGGCTCCGTAGGTGCGCGAGAGGTCGTCGGCCGTAACGTCAAGAATGGCTTTCTCCACGGTGAGGGTGGCGTTGGCAAAGGCGTAGGTGTAGTTCACGTCGTCGTCACCGCCGGCAACGATGTCGTAGGTGCCCACCGGCGAAGCGGGGTTGGCTTCGGTCGTTGCTGTGGGCGGGAGCACGAGGTCGCTCTCGGAGTCGCCGTTGACAAAGCCCTCATAGGAGAAGGAGAAGGTCGGGTTTGCCTCGCCGTAGGCTCGCGATGCGTCGTTGGCCGAGGCTTTCAGTGGGGCTTTGTTTACCACCAGCAGCGCCGTGGCCGAGGCTTCGCCGTAGTTGGTCGAAGCATCTTGATGGGCGGTGATGGTGGTCGAGCCGGCTTTGAGTATCGTTACCGTGTTGCCGCTGATGCTGGCGATGGTCGGGTCTTCGATGGTGAAGGTGATGGGCGTCTCGGTGTTGGGCGACGATACTTGCAGGTCAAATGCCGCATCGCCGTAGGTCTTCTCGCCGATGGCGGTGAAGGTGAGCTCACCCGACGAGGCCAGGACCGAAAGGGTGCCGTTGACATATCTCAGGGTGTAGTTCTCGGCCGCACCTCCGCTCACGACAATGTCGTAGGAGCCGGCCGGCGACTCGGCGGTGGCTTCGCAGGTCACCGTGGGGAGGCTGGTGAGCACCGATTCATTCTCGCCGTTGACAAAACCGCTGTATGAGAAGGTCAGTGCCGGGTTCTCCTCGCCGTAGGAGCGCGAGGCGTTGTCGGCCGTTACCGTGAGGAGGGCTTTGTTCACCACCAGTTCGGTCGTGGCCGAAGCCTCTTCGTAGTTGCCCGAGGCTGCCTGGTGGGCGGTGATGGTGGTTGAGCCGGCTTTGAGTATCGTTACCGTACTGCCGTTGATGCTGGCAATGGCCGGGTTTTCGATAGAGTAGGTGATGGCGGTCTCTTTGTTGGGGCTGGTGGCCTGCAATTCAAAGGGGGCATTGCCGTAGGTCTTCTCGCCGATGGGGGTTATCGCGATTTGTGCCGCCGAGGACGAGACGGTGAGCGTTCCTTTGACATAGGTAAACGCGTAGTTGGTGCTCACGCCCCCTCCCACGGTGATGTCGTAAGTCCCCACGGGTGATGAGGTCGTCGCGTTGCAGAAGGCGTTGGGTTTTATCGAGAGGTCGTCTTCGGTGTCGCCGTTGACAAAGCCCGAATAGCTAAGGGTGAAGGTCGGGTTTTTCTCGCCGAAGGCCCGGGTGGCGTCATTGGCCGTGACCGTCAGCGGCGCCTTGTTTACCACCAGTGTCGTGGTGGCCGACGTGGCATTGAAGTTGCCCGAGGCCGCCTGGCTGGCGGTGATGGTGGTCGAGCCCGCTTTGAGTATTGTGACCCGTCCGTTGCTTACGGAGGCCACTGTCGGGTCGGCCACCGTGTAGGTGATGGCGGTGGCGGTGTTGGTGCTGGTGGCCTGTATGTTGAAGGCGGCATCGCCGTAGGTCTTCTCACCGATGGGGGTAATCGTTATTTGGGCGGCGGCCGAGGTGACCGTGAGGGTACCTTTCTTATAGATAAAGGTGTAGTTGTCGCTCTTTCCGCCGCTCACGGTGATGTCGTAGGTGCCCACGGGCGAAGTCGCCGTGGCCGGGCAGGTGGCGGTGGGGCGGGTGGTGAGGCTGGCCTCGGTGTCGTTGTTGACGAAGCCCGAATAGCTGAGGGTGAAGGTCGGGTTGCCGGCTCCGAAGGCGCGGGTGGCGTCATTGGCCGTGACGGTGAGATGAGCCTTGTTGACGGTGATTTTTACGGTCTTGCTGGCTGCCGTGTAGTTTTTCGAAGCCTTTTGCGAAATGGTGAGTGTGGTCGAACCGGCTTTGAGGGGAACGACCTTGCCGTTTTCCACGCGGGCTATCGTGGGGTCGGCCACGGCATATTCGAGGGCGCTTTGGTTGTTGTTGGTCGTTACCGACAGGGCCTTTTCGGTGCCGTAGGTGGTGATGACGTCCGATGCCGTGATGGTGGTGTTCACCGTGTAATTGATGACGTAGGTGTGTATGTTCGAGGGGTTCGACGAGTAGTCGTTGCCTTTCACGGTGACGGTGGTCGACCCGTCGGAGGTGCTCTGGGTTACGCTGGCACCTATGCCGTCGGCGGTGGCGGTGACGGCGGGGAGCGAGCTGAGCGAGCTTACCGTGTAGGCGTATTCATAGGTGTTTTTGTCGAAGCCGCTGAGGTCGCTGCCGCCCACCTTCAACGAGGCGAGCCGGGAGTTGTAGACAAACTCGACGTCATCGATATATACAAGATCATTGGTTGTCCCTTCACCTGCATTTTTATTGGTGGAGAAGGAGATGAGGATATAGGCCGGCGTCACGCTGCTGTTGAGGACATTGAAGGGAATGTTCAACTGCTGCCAGCCGTTGCCCGAGGCGGCTTGGTAATTGAGGGTGGCCTGGGCATATTTTATGCTGGTGTAGTCTGTGTTTTCGGGGTCCTGGTAATTGGCGTTTCCGTGAATCACCGTGTTTACGCGGGCATAGTCGCCGGCATTCCCGGGCACATATTTTACCCACACCGTCATGGCATCGGGTTTCCCGGTGAACGGTTGGTTGTAACCCGTATTGGAGGGATAGGATTTGTTGTGGTTGGCTGTACTTGACGGTGTGGCTGATCCTGCTACTATTTGGCCCGTTGTCAGGTTGCCATTGGCTTTTGCACCCATCGCCGATCTAGAATTAATACGAGCAGAATATGAACCCGAACTACCGGGTCGAGTATCTGTTTCTTTGGATAATTGATCGGCTGTTTTAGCGATTGAATATATTCCCGAAGCACTTGCTGAATTAAAAGAGTGAAAACCAACAGGCTCTTCGCCTTTTTCTGCCGAAACCCAGTTTTCAAAACCGGGGTTGGGCAACTGGTATTGGCCGTATGCGATGAAAGGAAGGGCAAATAACGTGAGCAACAGAATGCCAAGTCTCAATTTTCTCATAATACTATTTTAGAAAAAACGCTGCAAAGATAGTGTAAGATTTCTTATCATTATTTCATTTCTCTTTAATATTAAGTATTTATAACTTTATAAAACTCGAAAGGTGTATAAAGTTTTCTCCCATGTTTCATGTTTGAAGGGGTAGGGGCGTAGGTCTTCTCTCTCAGAGGAAAAGGCTCATGGCCGGACGGAAATTCTCCTGACGCTCACTGTTTATCGAAAAACGAACATAAAAAGAAGAAATTGCTATCTTGACTTTGCAAAAAAAAAGAAAATAGTTTATCTTTGTCCCGAAATATAGCCGAGAAAGATGGAGACATTTTTTAAGACACACAAATATCTGGTCGAGCATGTAAACTCTCCCGTGAAGAGGGGGCTTATGCAGGAAATCGACTGGTCGCACCGTCTCATCGGTATCAAAGGAAGCCGGGGCGTGGGCAAGACGACGTTTCTCCTGCAATATGCCAAGGAGAAGTTTGGCGCCGACGACCGCACCTGTCTCTACATCAACCTCAACAACCTCTATTTTGCCGACAAGAAACTGGTCGACTTTGTCGATGAGTTCTACCGCCTCGGCGGCCGTTGCCTGCTCATCGACCAGGTGTTCAAGTATCCCTTCTGGGCCGAAGAGCTGGCACATTGCTACTATGCCTACCCCGATCTCCATGTTATTTTCTCGGGTTCGTCGGTCATGCGGCTCAAAGAAGAAGACTCGCCCATACACGAAATCGTCGACTCGTACAACCTGCGCGGGTATTCTTTCAGAGAATTTCTCAACCTCATGGCCGGCACCGATTTCCCGGCCGTGAAACTCGACGACATCTTGCGCGACCACACGGCGATGGCCCGCGAGGTGGTTTCGCGCATACACCCCCTGAGCTACTTCAAGGAATACCTGCACCACGGCTTTTATCCGTTCTTCATCGAGCAGCACAACTTCACCGAGACCTTGGTGAAGACGATGAACATGATGATGGAGGTCGACATACTCTTCATCAAGCAAATCGAGCTCACCTATCTGCCCAAGATACGGCGGCTGCTCTACCTGCTGGCCACCTCGTCGCCCTGCTCGCCCAACGTGAGCCAGTTGAGCAAGGAGATACAGACCTCGCGCGCCACGGTGGTCAACTACATCAAGTATCTCAAAGACGCCCGCCTCATCAACATGCTCTACCCCGTCGACGAGGAGTTCCCCCGCAAGCCGGCCCGGGTGTACCTGCACAACACCAACCTGATGTACCCCATCTGCCCCGACCATGTCGACCCCCAGGCGGTGCGCGAGACCTTCTTCTATAACATTTTGCACAAGGACAACCGCCTCAACGAAGGAATACGCAACACCCATTTCCTGGTAAACCGCCGCTACAACTTCAAAATCGAAGGCGAGATTTTGCGGGGCCGCAACAACCCCGACTACTACTACGCCATGGATAACAACGAAATAGGGAAAGAAAATAAGATTCCTTTATGGTTATTCGGTTTTTTATATTAACTTTGCTATTCATCAAAAAAATATAACCTTAATCCTCAAATATTAATTTGTATGAGCAAACAAAAGAAATTCATTACCTGTGATGGTAATCAGGCTGCTGCGCATATCTCCTATATGTTCAGTGAAGTAGCCGCCATTTACCCCATCACTCCGTCCTCGACCATGGCCGAGTATGTAGATGAATGGGCTGCCGCCGGAAGAAAAAACATCTTCGGTGAGACTGTTCTTGTGCAAGAGATGCAGTCAGAGGCCGGAGCTGCCGGTGCCGTACACGGATCGTTGCAAGCCGGTGCTTTGACAACCACCTACACCGCTTCGCAAGGTCTGTTGCTGATGATTCCCAATATGTACAAGATTGCCGGAGAATTCCTTCCCTGTGTATTCCATGTATCGGCTCGTACATTGGCATCGCACGCCCTCTGTATTTTCGGTGACCACCAAGACGTGATGTCGACCCGCCAGACCGGTTTCGCCATGCTCGCCGAAGGTTCGGTACAAGAAGTGATGGACCTGGCCGGTGTTGCCCACCTCTCCACCATCAAATCGCGTGTGCCGTTTGTCAACTTCTTCGACGGCTTCCGTACCTCGCACGAGATACAGAAAATCGAGATGCTCGAAAACGAAGACCTCGCTCCGCTCATCGACCAGAAAGCCCTGAAAGAGTTCCGCGACCGTTCGCTCAACCCCGAGCACCCCGTGGCACGCGGTATGGCCGAGAACCCCGATACCTTCTTTGCTCACCGTGAATCGTGCAACAACTTCTATGACGCCGTTCCCGCCATCGTAGAAGAATACATGAACGAAATCTCGAAAATCACCGGTCGCAAATACGGCTTGTTCGACTACTACGGAGCCCCCGATGCCGAGAACATCATCATCGCCATGGGTTCGGTTACCGAAGCCATTCGCGAGACCATCGACCACCTCGCTGCCAAAGGCGAGAAAGTGGGTTTGGTTGCCGTGCACCTCTATCGCCCGTTCTCGACCAAACACCTCATGGCCGCTATCCCTGCCAGCGTAAAACGCATCGCCGTCCTCGACCGCACCAAAGAACCCGGTGCCAACGGTGAGCCCCTCTACCTCGACGTGAAAGAGGCTTTCTACGGAAAAGAAAATGCCCCGCTTATCATCGGTGGCCGCTACGGTCTCGGTTCGAACGACACCACGCCGTCGCAAATCCTTGCCGTGTATGAAAACCTCGCTTTGCCCGAGCCCAAAAACCACTTCACCCTCGGTATCATCGACGATGTAACCTTCACCTCACTGCCCGTGGGCGAAGAAGTCGCCATGGGTGGCGAAGGCATGTTCGAAGCCAAATTCTACGGCCTCGGTGCCGACGGTACCGTAGGTGCCAACAAGAACTCGGTGAAAATCATCGGTGACAACACCGACAAACACTGCCAGGCTTACTTCTCCTATGACTCGAAGAAATCGGGCGGTTTCACCTGCTCGCACCTGCGCTTCGGTGACAGCCCCATTCGTTCGACCTACCTCGTAAATACGCCTAACTTCGTTGCTTGCCACGTTCAAGCCTACCTGCGTATGTACGACGTGACCCGCGGTCTCCGTCAGAACGGTACCTTCCTGCTCAACACCATTTGGAGCGAAGAGGAACTGGAAAAACACCTGCCCAACAACGTAAAACGTTATTTCGCACAAAAGAACATCACCGTTTACTACATCAACGCTACCCAGATTGCCCAGGAAATCGGCCTCGGTAACCGCACCAACACCATTCTGCAATCGGCCTTCTTCCGCATTACCGGCGTTATCCCCGTTGACCTCGCCATCGAGCAGATGAAGAAATTCATCGTGAAATCTTACGGCAAGAAGGGTGAAGACGTGGTGAACAAGAACTACGCCGCCGTTGACCGTGGTGGTGAATACAAACAACTCACCGTGAAACCCGAATGGGCCAACCTGCCCGACGATGAAGTGGTTGCCAACAACGACCCCGCCTTCATCAACGAAGTGGTACGTCCCATCAACGCCCAGAACGGCGACCTGCTGAAAGTTTCGGCTTTCAAAGGCATCGAAGACGGTACTTGGCCCCAAGGAACCGCCAAATATGAAAAACGCGGTGTGGCTGCTTTCGTTCCCGAATGGACGGCCGAGAACTGTATCCAATGTAACAAGTGTGCCTATGTTTGTCCTCACGCTGCTATCCGTCCCTTCGTACTCGACGCTACCGAGCAAGCCGGCGCACCTTTCAAATCGATCAAGGCCGTAGGCAAGATGTTCGACGGCATGACGTTCAGAATGCAAGTCGACGTGCTCGACTGCCTCGGTTGCGGCAACTGCGTCGATGTATGCCCCGGCAACAAGCAAGGCAAGGCTTTGGCCATGAAACCGCTCGAAAGCCAACTCGCCGAAGCTCCCAACTGGGAATATTGCGTAAACAACGTGAAGAGTAAACAAGCTCTCGTCGACATCAAATCGAACGTGAAGAACTCGCAATTCGCCACTCCGTTGTTTGAATTCTCCGGCGCTTGCTCGGGTTGCGGTGAAACTCCCTATGTGAAACTCATCTCCCAACTCTTCGGCGACCGCGAAATGGTATCCAACGCTACCGGTTGCTCGTCGATTTACTCGGGTTCGATTCCTTCGACTCCCTACACCACCAACGAAAAAGGTCACGGACCTGCTTGGGCTAACTCGCTCTTCGAAGACTTCTGCGAATTTGGCATGGGTATGGCTCTCGCCGTTGAGAAAATGCGCGACCGCATCGAAATCCTCATGAACAAGGCCATCGCCGACGAGGCTTGCCCCGAAGAAAGCAAGGCCCTCTTCAAAGAATGGATCGAAAACCGCGAGAACACCGAAAAGACCGTTGAACTCGCTGCCAAGATTCTTCCCATCGTTGAAGCCAATGCCGACAAGTGCGACGTTTGCAAGGGTATTGCCGACCTCGGTAAGTTCCTCGTTAAGAAATCGCAATGGATCATCGGTGGTGACGGTGCATCGTACGACATCGGATTCGGTGGCCTCGACCACGTTCTCGCTTCGGGCAAGAATGTAAACATTCTCGTTCTCGATACCGAGGTTTACTCCAACACCGGTGGTCAGGCTTCGAAAGCCACCCCGCTCGGCGCCATCGCCAAATTTGCCGCTGCCGGTAAACGCGTTCGCAAGAAAGACCTCGGTCTCATCGCTTCGACCTACGGTTATGTTTACTGCGCACAAATCGCCATGGGCGCCGATCAGGCTCAAACCCTCAAAGCCATTCGTGAGGCCGAGGCTTACAACGGACCGTCGATTATCATCGCTTACGCTCCCTGTATCAACCACGGTTTGAAGAAAGGTATGGGCAAATCGCAAGCCGAAGAAGCTGCTGCCGTTGAATGCGGATACTGGCACTTGTGGCGTTACAACCCCGAGTTGGAAGCCGAAGGCAAGAATCCTTTCACCCTCGACAGCAAAGAGCCGCAATGGGATAAGTTCGAAGACTTCCTCAAAGGTGAGGTTCGTTACGCATCGGTAATGAAACAATATCCCGCCGAAGCCGAACAACTCTTCGCCGCTGCCAAGGAAAACGCTATGTGGCGCTACAACAACTACAAGCGTTTGGCCAAACAACAATGGGGTACCGATGCCGAATAATCCCGGATAAGGAATCCTGATATGACAAAGCCGCACGGATTTTTCCGTGCGGCTTTTTTTATGAATGCGGGGATTGTCGCGGATTTTGCGTATTTTTGCAATTCGTAGTTATCTCTGTTTATGAAAAATAGTTTCTTCTTGGCAACGTTGTGTGTTGCCCTGCTTCTCCCGACCCATCGTGTGTTCGCATCGACGCCCGATTCGGAGCCGGCAACGGCTCCCCTCACTGTCGAGAATCCGCTTTTGGACGCTTCCCGCACGGGCGCGTCTGTTGCCCCGGTCTTGGATAAAGGTTATGCCGGATATTTCGACCTCGGAGTCGAGGCGACGATGCGGGGTGAGAGTGCATTTTCGTTCTCCACGTCGCATGGCTATCGGTTCAACCCCTACCTCTTTGCCGGAGGCGGTATCGCCCTCTCGGCTCATGCCGACGGCTCGCTCTTTACGCCGCTCTATGCCGTGGGACGTTTTACGCTTCCGCACTACCCGACTATTCCCTTTGCCGATGTGCGCGTAGGCATATCACCCGGTCTCAAAGACGGTTCGCATTGGGCTTTCGGAGCCTATTTCTCCCCGTCGGTAGGGCTTTCCTTCCCTGTGGGTGTGGCTGCCGCCGTGCAGGTGGGTGCGGCCTATACCTTGCAATCGCAGAGTACCGATTACTCCTATGACGATGGTTACAAGCGTTATTTCGGAACCCGGGTGACGCTGCATCACGCCCTTTCGTTGCGGGTGGGGCTGGCTTTCTGACACCCATGCTTTGTAAAAACGAGAGAGAGTAGAGTCACCCGATGACTCTACTCTCTCTCTCGTTCTGTTGTGTGTGGGACGGCTATTTTACCGGTTTTTCGTCGGCAATGCCGATATGCAGCAAGGCGCCGCTCTCGGGGCAGAATGTTGCCTCGACGGCTCCGCTGCCGTTGAAAACCGAGGGGTCGATGCCATACGCGGCACCTAGTTGGGCCATCGGAATCTCCTTCTGGCACAGGGTCTCGCCCTTATAGGAGACTTTTACGTCGGCCTTTCCGGGCGTGATGTAAACCAATGCGTTCGAGGCCGGGGCAATGACCTTCCCTTTGGAATCGGTCGGAGCCTCTATCACCTCTTTTACTTCGGTGCTTACATATATCGGTTCGCCCGAGAGGTCGTCGGCGGGAAGAATCCCTTTGCGCTCGGAGAAGCGGAACGCCACGCTGTTTTTGTTTTCGGGGTCGATGACAATGTCTTCGACGAGGGTCTCGGTCTCTACCGTACCCAGGAACAGGGAGGTGAGGAGAGCTTCACGCTTGTCCATCTCCCGGAGGAGGATTTCAAACGATTGTCCTTGTGGAATCTCGTCGCTGTTGCCCGTGAGCAGGTCGAGCCGGTATTCGCGCAGGAGGTAGATTTGCTGGGCGGCCGCCTCGGCCATGTTGCGGGTCGAGGAGCTGATGAGCATCGTCTCGGTGTAGAGCTGGGCATACTCGGCGGCCTGCTTCTGCTCTTTTTTCGCTGCTTTTTCGGGAGAGGGGGCGGGGCGTTCGGCTTTGGGCATCGGGGCGGGACGTGTCGAAGCCGGTGCCGGTGCGCGGTTTATCGACACCAGCATGCCCTCTTCGTTGAGGTAGAATGCGGTGCGATTCTCTTTTTTCAACTGTATGGCATATCTTTTCTCCGGGTCGGCTATCCCCTTTGGCAAGATGTCGACGTTCTCGATTTTCCACACCGTGCGTTCTTGGGTTACCGTGGGACTTTGCCCGAGATACTTCTGGGCAAATTGGGCAAACGGGCCCGGCTTTTCGACCGAGCGGGTGACCGTTGCCCGCACGTCGATGGCGGTTTTCGGCAGGGAGTAGACGATGCCGTATCCGTTGAATTTGTTGGCCGTCACTTTGACGGTCTCTTGCGCATAAACGCCGAGAGCCGTGAAAAGACCGAGGGTCAGAATAAGTTTTCTCATAATGATGGGGTTATTTAGTTTCTATGTTTTTATATGCATGGAGTTTGGCAAATGCCCGTCCTAAACTGGCCGAGATGTCGCCTGCGGTGATGTACTCTTGCGATTCCCGGTTGGCGGCGATGTCGCCGGCCATGCCGTGCAGGGTCACCCCCATGATGGCGGCTTGCAGGGGCGTGTAGTGCTGGCACAGCAGGGCCCCGATGATGCCGGTGAGGGTGTCGCCGCTGCCGGCCGTGGCCATGCCGGGATTGCCGGTGCCGTTGAAATAGATATTCCCGTCGGGTGAGACAATGGCCGTGTGAGCTCCTTTCAGCACGATGATGATGTGGTAATAGTTGCTCATTTCAAGTGCCTTTTGCAGCCGGTCGTAGGGCGTTCTGCTCTCACCGAAGAGCCGGTCGAACTCTTTCTGGTGCGGTGTGATGATCGACCACTTGGGTAACAGATTGAGGGTTGTCGGACTGCCTTGCATGAGATTGAGGGCATCGGCGTCGACCACGATGGAGGCCGTGCATTGCGCCAGCAGTCTGATGTAAGCCTCCCGGGTTTCAGGGTCCCGGCCCAGACCCGGGCCGATGGCGACACTGTCGTATCGACGGGTAACAGGTATGTCGCTGATGTGGTTTTCGTTGGCGTCGGCCTGGAACATGGCTTCGGGCACGGCGGTCTGCAAGATAGTTTCGCAGCCGGCGGCCGAGTGTATGCTCACCAGTCCGGCCCCGCTGTGCAAGGCGGCGCGGCTTGCCAGTACGGCGGCACCGGCCATGCCCCGGCTTCCGGCAACAACCAACAGGTGGCCGTAGTCATATTTGTTCGAGAACTTTTCCCGGCATTTGAGCCACCTTGCCACTTCGCTGGGGGGCAGGTAATGGTAAGGGGTCTCTTCTTTCTCGATGATGTCGGGGTGCAGTCCGATGTCGAGCACTTTCCAATGGCCGGTGAGCGGGGTATCTTCGGCGATGAAGAATGCCAGTTTGGGAAATTGCAGCGTGAGGGTGAGGTGGGGGTGTATCATGTTTTTCCACAGGCATTCCCGGTTGTCCTCGCCCATCATGCCCGACGGCATGTCTATCGACACGATGGTGGCGCCCGATGCGTTGATGTATTGGACGACGGCCGCATAGGCGTTGTCGAGAGGCCGTTGCAGCCCCGAACCGAAGAGCCCGTCGATGACGATGTCGTCGCTGTCGAGTCGTGGCGGGGCAAACTCGTGCATGACCTCATGCAGAGGGACATTCGTTTCCCTGAGCCGGTCCCGGTTGATTTCGCAGTCGGGAGAGAGGCGGTTCTTGGGGTTGAAGAGAAAGCATTCCACATGGTATCCGCATTTGGTGAGCATGCGGGCCACGGCCAAGGCATCGCCGCCGTTGTTGCCGGCGCCGGCAAAGACCACGATGCGTCGACGGGTATCCCACCGTTCGGTGATTTCCCGGGTGATGGCCGTGGCAGCCCGTTCCATCAGGTCGACCGAGGCAATCGGTTCATGTTCGATGGTGTAGCGGTCGATTTGCTTTATCTTTTCGGTAGGGAATATCTTCATGTCGGCTACGATGTTTTTGAGTGCGGAGAGATGTTTGCCGCAAGGCGCGGTTGAAATTTTGAAGTTTCCCCCGGGCCCGGGGCACATATCCCAAACAAAGATATTGTTTTTTTCGGGAATAACCTTTTCCTGCCGCTAAAAACCATAGTCTGGGGAAAAACTCTCTCTTCTTTTCGGCAAATAGCCCTGACTTTTCGTGATTTTATGCCATAAAGTTTGTACCTTTGTCTGCCTTTTGAAACAAGATGGAAAAGATACATATCAAAGACAAGACATTCCGCCCGTATATTTCGGGAGAAGAGATTGCCCGTGCCGTGGACCGCGTGGCTCGTTGCATACGCGAAGATGTGAGGCAGGAGGAGGGTACCCCCCTTTTTGTTGTCATGCTCAACGGCGCGTTTATGTTCGCATCGGACTTGTTGCGTGCCATCGATGTTCCTTGTGAGGTCGCTTTCATGCGCATGAAGTCTTATCAGGGAACGGCTTCGACCGGCACGGTCGACCTGTTGCAGGATATGCATGCCGAAATAAGCGGTCGCACGGTGATTGTTATAGAGGATATTGTCGATACGGGAGCGACGATGCATGCTTTGCTGGAACACTTGCAAAGGTGTCGACCCAAATGCGTGAAGATAGCATCGTTGCTGTTTAAGCCTGAGTCGTTGCAATATGATGTGCCGGTCGACTATGTGGCCTTTGAAATTCCCCGGGACTTTATCGTGGGGTATGGCCTCGATTATGATGAGGAGGGACGGAACCTCAAAGATATTTATGTGATAGATAATTAGGCTGACTTTTCCGCCTTGGGTGGAAAACGAGGTAAAAAGGAAAACAAGAAATAGGTAAAAAATTATGATGAACATTGTTATTTTCGGTGCCCCGGGTTCGGGAAAAGGCACCCAAAGCGAAAAACTCATCGAGAAGTATGGCTTGTACCACATCTCTACCGGAGACCTCCTGCGTCAGGAAATCAAGGCCGGTAGCGAACTGGGAAAAATCGCCGACGGTTACATCTCCAAGGGACAGTTGCTTCCCGACTCGCTGATTATAGATATGCTGGCCAAGTTGCTCGACACGACGCCCGAGACACGCAAGGGCGTTATCTTCGACGGTTTCCCCCGCACCATTCCGCAAGCCGAAGCTCTCGAAGCCCTTCTGCGCGACCGTGGCATGGAACTCTCGGCTGTCGTGGGTCTCGAAGTCGACGAGCCCGAGCTGATCGACCGTCTGCTCAAACGCGGACAAGTATCCGGCCGTTCCGATGATAACCTCGAAACTATCAAAAAACGTCTCGACGTGTATCACAACCAGACTACACCGCTCAAAGAATTTTATATCGCAAACGGCAAATACAAAGCAATTCACGGCATGGGCTCGGTCGACTCGATTTTCGAGACCATCACCCGCGCTCTCGACGGTTGCGCTTGCTGATAGGCGCACCGCGAGAAACGTCGGTGCCCGCGTCGTTCTCAAAAAATCCCTTCGTCCCGCAGGGTGATGAAGGGATTTTTTTCGTCCCGCACCTTCCTGTTTTGTCGGAGAAAAAGAAAACCATATCTTTGTACGACCGTTTATCTTGTGGCGGGTTGTCTCTATTTCCATTAAAAAAAGAAACGTATGGCCGAATCAAATTTCGTCGATTATGTAAAGATTTATTGCCGCTCGGGAAAGGGCGGAGCCGGGTCGGCTCACCTGCACCGGGCCAAGTACACCCCCAAAGGCGGTCCCGACGGTGGCGACGGCGGGCGCGGCGGACATATCATCTTGCGTGCCAATCGCAATTACTGGACCCTGCTGCACCTGCGTTACGAACGTCATGTCTATGCCGGAAACGGGGAGTCGGGCAGCGACTGTCGCAGCACCGGAAAAGATGGCGCCGACCGTGTCATCGAGGTGCCTTGCGGTACGGTGGCTTACGATGCCGTGACCGGTGAATACTTGTGCGAGTTGACCGACGACGGTCAGGAAATCGTGCTGCTCAAAGGGGGCCGCGGCGGCTTGGGCAACTGGCACTTCCGCAGTGCGACCAACCAGACGCCCCGTTATGCACAGCCCGGCGAACCGGCCATCGAACGCACTGTCGTGCTCGAACTGAAACTTCTCGCCGACGTGGGTCTGGTAGGTTTTCCCAATGCCGGGAAATCGACCCTCCTCTCGGCCGTGTCGGCGGCACGTCCCAAGATTGCCGACTATCCTTTCACGACGATGGAACCCAACCTCGGCATTGTCTCTTATCGCGACAACCGCTCTTTTGTCATGGCCGACATTCCCGGTATCATCGAGGGCGCGAGCGAAGGCAAAGGGCTTGGCTTGCGTTTCCTGCGCCACATCGAGCGCAATGCCGTGCTGCTCTTTATGGTGCCGGCCGACTCCGACGACATAACCCGTGATTATGAGATACTCTTGGGCGAGTTGGCCGCTTACAATCCCGAGTTGCTCGACAAGCACCGCATACTCGCTGTCTCGAAATGCGACATGCTCGATGACGAACTCCTGCGCGACTTGAAAAAGACCGTTCCCGATGACCTGCCCGTCGTTTACATCTCTTCGGTTACGGGGCAGGGTATCGGTGAACTGAAAGACGTCTTGTGGGAAGCCGTCAACAGCGAAGACAACAAAGTCTCGACCTTGACCCATCACAACCTCGACCCTCGTTTCGACGATGACGAGTGCGTCGAAGATGAAGGTGAAGAGAATTACGACGAGTATGACTGGGACGACGACGATAAAGCCTGAGATGCTTTTCTCTCATCTCGACCCCGAAATTGAGGTCGGGACATATCCTTTGTTTCGACGCTTTCCCGAAATTTCCCATTTTGTCACGTTGCGTGGGACGGTTGTCCCCGATGACCCCTTTTCCTCTTTCAACCTGGGGCGTCATTCGGGAGAGGATTTGTCTCGCGTGATGAAAAACCGCGACCGCTTGTGCCGTGCGCTTTCGCTGCCTTCATCGGCTCTTGTGCAGCCGCGCCAGGTGCATGGCAATGAAGTGTTGCCGTTGTTGCCCGATTTTTTCTCTCTCACCGACGAGGCGCAAGCCGAATATCTGTCACTGGCCGACGGGTTGGTCACGGCACTGCCCGGCGTGTGCGTGGCCATATCGACGGCCGACTGCGTCCCGCTCCTGTTCTATGACCCTTGCCGCGGGGTGGTGGGGGCTTCGCATGCCGGTTGGCGGGGTACGGTGGGTCACATCGCCCGCAAGACGGTCGAGGCGATGCATCGTGTCTATGGCAGCGACCCGCGTGACATTTATGCGGCGATAGGCCCCTCGATTGGACGTCCGGCATTCCAAGTCGGCGATGAAGTGGTCGAGGCTTTTCGCGAAGCCTATCCCGGTGAGGTGCCGGTTGTCTCTCCCTGTCGGGACGACGAAGGTCGCCATCATGTCGATTTGTGGGAGGCCAACCGGGCCGATCTCCTCTCCTCGGGCATCATCGGTGGACATCTCTCATTGGCCGCCATCTGCACCTATGCCCGCAACGACCTTTTTTTCTCTTCCCGCCGGGCTCGGGGCAAGAATTTCGGCCGTTTCCTGTCGGGAATTTTCCTGCACAACGATGAGTAACAAACAATAAGGGGCAGCCTTACGAGCCGCCCCTTATTGTTTCGATTTATTTTTTGTCGGTTTATTTCTGTTCGCTGGCGTATCTCTTGTTGAGTATCCGGGTGACCTCGGGGGTGATGTTGTATTCGGGTTTGATATAGAGCACGCTGCTGTTGTTGAGAATGGCTTCGTACCGGCCGTCCTTGTTGTACTCTTTGATGAAGTTGGTAATCGAGTCGGTGACTTGTATCAACATCTTTTGTTGTTCTTGCAGCAATTCATTTTCGAGTTGTTGGGCATAAGCCTGCAACTCTTGTTGCTTTTTGAGGAGACGTTGCTGCTCTTGCTCGAAACGCTCTTGGGAGAGGAAGGCGTTGTTCTTGACTTTCCGTTCAAATTCGGCGACCTCTTTTTCGAGTTGGCGGCCTTTCTCATTGATGGTGGCACGGGCATTTTCTTGCCGCGTGAGCATTTTTTCGTTGAGGTCTTTGGCCAGGTTATAGTTGCTCAGCAGGGAGTCTACTTCGACATAAGCGATAGGCAGGTGTCCCGAGAAGTCGACCGTCTGAACTTGTGTGTTGTTTTGAGGGGCGGCAGGTGCCGTGGTTTGTTGCTGGCAACTCGACGAGCAGAAGAGTATTCCGGCGATGGCCGTCGATAGCATAAAAAATTTGTGCATGTTTTTATTTTGGTTTAGTGAATAATGCGATAGTGTGTTTAGTGATGGAGACCTTCTTTGTGGCGGTCGGCGTAATCGGTCGATATGGCGCATCTTATCCCCCTCTTTTTCATCTCGGGATTATCTCCGATGTGGGTTTTGGGAAAAGTTCCTCCCTTCACAAAAAAGACTTTTATTCCCAGTAACAATATGGCCACGGCCACAATTATTATGGAGAGAAGAATGACTTTTACCATATATTCGCTATATTTGTATGCAAATATAAATAAGAAACAGAGACTTGGTACTTTTTGTCGGTCGATTTGGAGGTTTATATTAATTTATAAAACTTTTTAACAAAGACTGACTTCTGTTTACCCGCCAGTCTCATAAATCATCATAACTATGAAAATCAAAGATTTGAAACCGCAGTTGATTTGGAGTTATTTCGATGAGATAACCCAAGTGCCCCGACCCTCGAAAAAAGAAGAAAAAATAAGGGCTTACCTGCTCGATTTTGCCCGGAAACACCATTTGGCCGTGCGCACCGATGCCATCGGTAACGTGCTTATGAGCAAGCCGGCCACGCCGGGCAGTGAAGGCAAGCCCGGTGTCGTCTTGCAGGCGCACATGGATATGGTGTGCGAGAAAAATGCCGATGTGCAGCACGATTTTGAGAAAGACCCCATCGACACTTATATCGATGGTGAATGGGTGAGAGCCCGCGGTACGACGCTCGGAGCCGACAACGGTATAGGTATGGCTGCCGCCTTGGCCGCCCTCACCGATGATACCCTGGTGCACCCGGCTCTTGAAGCTCTGTTTACCGTCGATGAGGAGACCGGCCTTACCGGAGCTTTCAATATGGAAGAGGGGTTCATTACCGGCAAATATCTGCTCAATCTCGACTCCGAAGATGAGGCCGAGGTATTCATAGGCTGTGCCGGAGGTATCGACACGACATCGACATTTACTTATACCGCTACGCCGTTTCCTGCCGGAAATGTGGCTTTGCGCATCTCGGTGTCGAAACTGCAAGGCGGCCACTCGGGTAGCGACATAAATGCCGGTCGTGGCAATGCCAACAAGATACTGGCCCGTTTCCTGTGCAGCTGTCTGGCCAAATACGATATGCAGTTGTGTGCCATCGACGGAGGTAACCTGCGCAATGCCATTCCGCGGGAGGCTTGGGCGATCATTGCTGTCCCGGCCGATTGCAAGGAAGCTCTGCGGGTCGACTTGAACCTTTTCCACGCCGTCATCGAATCGGAACTTGCCGAGACCGACCCGGCTGTGTCTCTCACGCTGGCTTCGTGTGATGCCCCGGGAGAGTGCATCGACAAGACAACGGCCGTCTCTTTGCTTCGCGCCCTCTATGCTTGTCCCCATGGAGTGATAGGCATGAGCCGCGATATGCCCGGACTGGTGGAAACCTCGACCAACCTGGCTTCGGTGAAGATGAAAGAAAATCACACGATTGTCGTGGCGACCAGCCAGCGCAGCTCGGTCGAGTCGCTCAAAAAGGACATTGCCGGTCAGGTCGAGAATCTCTTTGCCCTGGCAGGAGCTGTACCTACCCATAGCGAAGGCTATCCCGGTTGGAAACCCAACCTCAAATCGCCGCTGCTCGATGTCGCCGTGAAGGCTTATGAAGAGTTGTACGGAATTACGCCGGCCGTGAAAGCCATTCATGCCGGTCTCGAATGTGGCCTGTTCCTGACGAAGAATCCCGAGTTGCTCATGATTTCGTTCGGCCCCACATTGCGCGGCGTACACTCTCCCGATGAAAAAATGCACATTCCCGCCGTTGAGAAATTCTGGAATCACCTGACGCTGATTCTGAAAAAACTGGCTCAGTAATCTTCGGGTTAAAGAGCTGCATCGATAACAGAACAGCGTAATCCGAAGACCGGATTACGCTGTTCTGTTTTGTTTTTAACCTGCCGACGGTAAACGTCGGGACTCATGGTTGGTGTGGCACGAATTGTGATGGCATCGCTTCCGGTTTATTTTATCTTTTTTCCGTTGAAAGAGACATTCTTTACCTCTTCCCAGATGACGGCATCGCCCTCTTTGGGGGTAATGACGACATTCTCCATGACGATGTTCTCCGATTGTCGAATGATGGCACCGGTTGTGCTGCCCGAGATGGAGATGTTTTTCAGTGCAATGTTCTTGACCGGCATTTCGGGCAGTCCGTTGAAGAGCATGGCGCAACGTCCGCCGATGGCTTTCACGTTGGCTATATATATGTTGCGGAATTGGGGTGTACCCTCGTCGACGGCGACCGGGCGGTTGTCTTTGTCTTTGACACCGTAGTAGAGGTCGAAGAGAATATTCTCGTTGGCAATATCAAACATGTTGATGTTGCGGCAATAGATGTTTTCTACCACGCCGCCGCGGCCCCGGGTGCTTTTGAAGCGGATACCCACGTCGGTGCCGATAAAGGTGCAGTTGTCGATGAAAATGTTTTTTACGCCACCCGACATTTCGCTGCCCACGACAAAGCCGCCGTGTCCGTGATACACCACATTGTTGCGGGCGATTACATTCTGGCAGGGCCAGCCCCGTTCGCGTCCGGCTTTGTCTTTGCCCGATTTGAGGCAGATGGCATCGTCGCCCGCATCGAAAGTGCAGTCGTAGATGACTACCCGGTCGCACGACTCCACATCGAGGGCGTCGCCGTTTTGCGAATACCACGGGTTGATGACCGATACCTGGTGCAGGGTCAGGTCTTCGCAATGAATGGGGTGTATGCACCATGCCGGCGAGTTGCGGAAGGTAACGCCTTGCAGCAATACCCGGTTGCACTCGAAGAGCCGCACCATGTTGGGGCGCCCTTCGCCCTCCATGGCAGCCTGGCTCGGGTACCACACGTCGCCGGCTTCGTTGACCACGCCACCCGAGGTGACCCGTTCTTTCCACTGTCCGGCCGTGAGTTTGCTGCGTTTCACCATGCGCCAGGTGTCGCCGTTGCCGTCGAAGATGCCGTCGCCCGTGATGGCGATGTTGTCGGCATGGTCGGCAGAGATGGGTGAGAGCGACGGTTCGCCTTTTTTAGCTCCTTCTTTTTTATACAGGCTGTGGTCTTCGGAGAAGAGGATAAAGGCGTTTTTCTCGGTGTGGAGTTCAACTCCGCTTTGCAGTCTGATGGGGCCGGTAATCCAGTAGCCTGCCGGAATTATAACCGTACCGCCACCCTTGCGGCTCACGGTGGCGATGGCATTGTTAATGGCTTCGGTATTCAGCGTCTTGCCGTCGGGTACGGCACCGAAGTCGGTTATCGACACTGTGTATCGGGCGAAATGGGGTTGCTCTACTTTTTTCATCTCAAAAGGCAAGCCCTCATAGACCGATGCCGGCAAGGCATCGCCCGGTTGGGCGTGCAGCGTCCCTGCCAGGCCGACCGTGAGGAAGAGGAGGATTCTTGGTAACAGTTTTTTCATGAGGTAAAATATTGTGTTTGTTTGTCTCTTTTCGGTTGTCGCCCGTAGCCGGTAAGGCGAGTGGGGTTCCGGTTGCATTCGTCGAGGCGGGAACCGTCAGCCCAAAGATAGCCATAATAAGTATATCGGGCAAGAAAAGTCCCGATTTACCCGGCGGGTCTTACGGCTTTTGTGGAGCCGATATGGCGGCCGATGATAAAAAAACGCTGCGTTTGGCGTAGAAAAAATAAAAAAATGTAGGAGTTTTGAGATATTTTGCGTAATATTGCCGCCGAATATGAAATTCAGATAATATGCACTGCCGGAATATAATGACTTGTTTCACGATGACAACCCCTTAGGGGGTCCGTTGTTATTTTCCGCGAATTTATGCCAACTTCCGCTTCGGGAAGTATTTTTCACTATTATTTGTTTTGAAATGACGTTCTGATGAAAAAGTGCCGCTATATGCCTTTTTCTCAGGCATGAAATAGTTGTATATCTCTATGAAAGTATTGAAATTCGGCGGGACCTCGGTAGGGTCGGTAAAGAGCCTGAAAAATGTAAAACAAATCGTTGAATCGTGTCACGAACCGGTGATTGTGGTGGTCTCGGCCTTGGGCGGAATTACCGACAAACTGCTCGAAACCGCGCGTGAAGCCGCCTCGGGTTCGCTCGATTACCAAGACAATTTGCGAGAAATCATTGCCCGCCATCACGATATTATTGCCGGAGTGGTTCCGGCCGAGCGTCAGCAAGAGGTGCGCGTGCAGACCGATGCGCTTCTCGAAGAGCTTTCGAACATCTACAAGGGGGTGTCGCTCATACGCGACCTCTCGTCGAAGACACAAAACATCATTGTGAGCTACGGTGAGCGGCTGTCGTCGTTCATCATCAGCCGCATTATCGATGGAGCCGTGCATTATGACTCGCGCACCTTTATCAAAACCGAATCGCAGTTCGAGAAAAACATCGTCGATTTCGAAAAGACCAACGCTCTCATACACGAGACATTTACCCGCCTGCCGCAGGTCGCTTTGGTGCCGGGTTTCATCTCCTCCGACAGCCAGACGGGTGAAGTGACCAATCTCGGCCGGGGCGGCTCGGACTACACGGCTGCCATTATTGCGGCCGCTCTCGATGCCTCGCGTCTCGAAATATGGACCGATGTCGACGGCTTCATGACAGCCGATCCCCGGGTCATCAACAACACCTATGTCATCGAGCAGCTCTCGTTTACCGAGGCCATGGAGTTGTGCAACTTCGGCGCCAAGGTGATATATCCCCCGACGATATATCCCGTATATCACAAAAACATTCCCATCGTTATCAAGAATACGTTCAACCCCGAAGCTCCCGGCACGCTCATCGCCGAGGGGGCTCATGCCACCGACGGGAAAGCCATCAAGGGAATCTCCTCCATCAACGATACCTGCCTCATCACCGTTTCGGGATTGGGCATGGTGGGCGTCATCGGTGTCAATTACCGCATATTCAAGGCGTTGGCCAAGTCGGGTATCAGTGTGTTCTTGGTTTCGCAGGCCGCTTCGGAGAACAATACTTCGATTGCCGTGCGTAATGCCGATGCCGACAATGCCATTGCCGTGCTCAACCGGGAATTTGCCCATGAAATCGAAATGGGTGAGATGAGCAAGGCTTTTGCCGAGCGTGACTTGGCCACGGTGGCCATCGTGGGGGAGAACATGAAACATACCCCCGGTATTGCCGGAAAACTTTTCAACACGTTGGGACGAAACGGTATCAATGTGATAGCTTGCGCGCAAGGTGCCAGCGAGACCAACATATCGTTTGTCATCGAGTTGGGCAGCCTGCGCAAGGCACTGAACGTGATTCACGACTCGTTTTTCCTCTCCGATACACAGGTGCTCAATGTCTTTATTGCCGGCATCGGCCTTGTGGGAAGCAATCTGCTCGAACAGATTCGCAGCCAGCAGCCCCGCCTGCTCAAAGAGAAATCGTTGCGCATCAATATCGTGGGGCTCTCCAATTCCCGCCAGTCGGTGTTCTGCCGCGAAGGTATTCCGCTCGACAATTACAAGGAGTTGCTGAAAAATTCTTCCATAAAGAGTTCTCCCGAGGAGATTCGCGACTCGATTATCAAGATGAACATCTTCAACTCGGTCTTTGTCGATTGCACGGCCAGTCCCGAGATTGCGGCCATATACCAGCAGCTGCTCGACCACAACGTGTCGGTCGTTGCCGCCAACAAGGTGGCTGCCTCGTCGGACTATGAGAATTATGCCCTCTTGAAACAGACTGCCCGCCGTCGCGACGTGAAGTTCCTCTTCGAGACCAACGTCGGTGCCGGGCTGCCCATCATCAATACCATCAACAGCCTGATAAACAGTGGCGATACCATACTGCGCATCGAGGCAGTCGTTTCGGGTACGCTCAACTACATCTTCAACGTGCTGAGCGAAGACGTGCCTCTGAGCCGGGCCATACGCATGGCCCAGGAGGCCGGATACAGCGAGCCCGATCCCCGTGTCGATTTGAGCGGACAGGACGTTTTGCGCAAACTGGTCATTCTCGCCCGTGAAGCCGGCTACCGCATCGAACAGTCCGATGTGGAAAAAAATCTCTTTATTCCCGACAAGTATTTCGAGGGTTCTTTGGAAGATTTCTGGAAAGAGGTTCCCGAGCTCGACGCCGAGTTTGAGCAACGTCGCCGCGAAGTGGCCGCCCAGGGCAAGCGTTTCCGTTTTGTCGCTTCGCTCGCCAATGGCAAGGCCCGCATCGGTTTGCAGGGAGTCGGCCGCGAGCACCCCTTCTACGAATTGGAAGGCAGCAACAACGTCATTCTCATTACGACCGACCGATACAACGAATACCCGATGATTATCAAAGGATATGGTGCCGGAGCACCGGTTACCGCTGCCGGCGTGTTTGCCGACATTATAGGAATTGCCAACATACGATAATTTTGACGACATGAAATATATTATAGTTTTGGGCGACGGCATGGCCGACGAACCTATCGATTCGTTGGGCGGACGCACCCCCATACAGGCGGCCGACACACCGGCCATGGACTGGCTGGCGGCTCACGGCCGTTGCGGTCGATTGCATACCGTACCGGCGGGTTTTGAACCGGGCAGCGAAATTGCCAATATGGCTATTTTGGGCTATGACCTGCCCACCGTTTTTGAAGGGCGCGGTTCGCTCGAAGCTGCCAGTATGGGCATCGACATTCTCCCCGGCGAGATGGCCATGCGTTGCAATCTCATCTGCATCGAGGAGGGGAAGATAAAGAACCATTCGGCGGGGCACATCTCAAACGAGGAGGCTCACGAATTGATCACTTTCCTCCAACAGGAGTTGGGCGACGAGACGGTGCATTTCTATCCCGGTGTCTCCTATCGTCACCTGCTCAAAATCAAAGATGGCGACAAGCGTCTCCATTGCACCCCCCCGCACGATGTGCCCGGCACCCCGTTTCGCGACGTGCTGGTGCGTCCGCTCGATGTCCGGGCCTCTGAGACAGCCTATCTCATAAACCGGCTTATTCTGCGTTCGCAAGAAATTCTGCCCCGGCACCCGGTGAATATCCGGCGTCGGGAACAAGGCAAGGATATGGCCAACAGCATTTGGCCGTGGTCGCCCGGTTACAAGCCTCGCATGGAAACTCTGGCTTCGCATTACGGCATCAAGAGCGGAGCCGTCATTTCGGCCGTCGACTTGATAAAGGGCATCGGCGTGTATGCCGGCCTGCGTTCCATCGATGTGCCCGGAGCCACCGGCCTCTACGACACCAATTACGAAGGAAAGGTGGCTGCGGCGATTGAAGCCTTGAAGACCGATGACTTTGTTTACCTCCATATCGAGGCCAGTGATGAGGCGGGACACGAGGGCGATGCCCAGTTGAAGAAGACGACGGTCGAGTACCTCGACCATCGTGTGTTGCAGCCCTTGCTGGCTGCTGCCGATTCATTGGGCGAGCCGCTTACCATAGCCCTCTTGCCCGACCACCCGACCCCCTGTCGGCTGAAAACGCACACCAATGCTCCCATACCGTTTGTCATCTACAAGCCCGGTGAGACCCCCGATGCCGTGCAGGTATATGACGAGGAGAGCGTTGCCCGGGGCTATTATGGCACACTCTCGGGCGATGAATTTATCAAGGCATTCTTTGCCAGCCCAAGGAAGTAGGGCAAGAGATTGTCGTATAAGCGCAGATAAGTGTGCATGCTAAGTAATAAAAACAATCGTTGGAATATTTCAACTAAAATAGTTCGCACGAGCTTCTAAAAAGAACTTCTTTTAAGAAACACTTCTCCAAAAAAAATTTATCTTTGTATCGGTAGCCTTGCACGGCCGGAATCTCCGGCTCGGAGAGGTTCCCGAACAGTGAAAGATAAGAAACATCATGCAATATTACAGTACCAATAAACAGACACCACCTGCCTCGCTCGAAGAGGCCGTTGTCAAAGGACTCGCCCCCGACAAGGGGCTCTATATGCCCGAAAAGATCAAGCGTCTCCCACCGGCATTTTTCCATAACATGGGAGGAATGTCGCTCCAAGAAATCTCGTTTATCGTAGCCGAGGCTTTCTTTGGCGAAGACGTTGATGCCAATGTGCTCAAAAACATTGTTTATGATACCCTGAATTTCGACATACCGCTGGTGCCGGTGCATGACTCCATTTACAGCCTCGAACTCTTCCACGGTCCCACGTTGGCGTTCAAAGATGTCGGTGCCCGTTTCATGGCTCGCCTGCTGGGCTATTTTATCCAGCGTGAAGGCGGCAAAGACGTGAATGTGCTGGTCGCCACCTCGGGCGACACGGGCAGTGCCGTGGCCAACGGTTTCCTGGGTGTGCCGGGCATACAGGTGTATGTGCTCTATCCCAAGGGAAAGGTGAGCGAGATACAGGAGAAGCAGTTTACCACCCTCGGCCGCAACATCACGGCACTCGAAATCGACGGTACGTTCGACGACTGTCAGGCTTTGGTGAAGAGTGCCTTCATGGATAAGGACCTGAACAAGATGATGCATCTTACCTCGGCCAACTCCATCAACGTGGCCCGTTTCCTGCCGCAGGCATTCTATTATTTCTATGCCTATGCCCAGTTGCTCCGCCGGGGAATTTCCGAAAATGTGGTGATATGCGTGCCCAGCGGAAATTTCGGGAACATCACTGCCGGCCTTTTTGCCAAACGCATGGGATTGCCCGTGAAACGTTTCATCGCTGCCAACAACCGCAACGACATTTTCCTGCATTACCTTCGTACGGGCGAGTATGAGCCCAAGCCTTCGGTAGCCACCTTGGCCAATGCCATGGACGTGGGGGCCCCCAGCAATTTTGCCCGGGTGCTCGATCTTTACGGCGGTTCACACGACGCCATCTGCGCCGACATCAGCGGTGCGGCCTATACCGACGGGCAGATACGCGAGACGCTGGCCGACGTCTACCGCCGTCACCATTACTTGCTCGACCCGCATGGGACGTGCGGGTACCGTGCTCTCTCCGAAGGTTTGCAGCCCGGAGAAACCGGTGTCTTTCTCGAAACCGCCCACCCGGCCAAGTTCCTGGCTACGGTCGAGGAGATTATCGGCGAACCGGTTGCCGTCCCCGACACGCTGCAACGCTTTATGCAGGGCAAGAAACGCGCGGTCGAGCTGTCGTCCGACTTTACCCACTTCAAACGCTATCTCTTGGGAAAATAATAATCCCCGCAGACATAAAGACACCGAAGGCAAATCGTTTTCGCGATTTGCCTTCGGTGTCTTTGCTTGTATCAAGTCTGTCCATAAGGGACGATGGCCTTCTCCGGGGAAACCCGTCGTCTCCTGCCATTCCCGGTTGAGGTTACGAACCGAAACCCTTTCTGTGGGTGTTGTACCAGTGTCGGCGCAACAGGTAGTCGGCCAGGAGGAGTATTCCGGCCAAAAAGGCCAGCCCGTAGTAAGGGAGGCTTTCGACCCAATAAAGTTTGATGTTTTGCTTTATCGAAGCAAAGGTTTCTTGCACGGTTTCTTGTGAGGGTAATATGCCGTAGTGATGGAGTATGACCCCGGCCATGACAATGAGTGTCAGCGATACGAGGGCGGCGGCGATGAGGCCCGCGATTTCTGCGCGTCGTTCCCTGACAGCCTTTTCGCGTTGCAGGCGATGCAGGGTGCGGGCGGTGAAATCGGCAGGCAGCACGGCCGGACTTTGCCGGGCAATGGCCTCCTTCATCAATTCATGATAGCGGTCTGTTTCCATATTTGATGCGATAAATATACGAAGATAATTTTTTCCGTATGCGATGTAGGCGCACTTTTATGTTGGCTTCGGACAGTCCGGTAATGTAGGCGCAATCCTCGATGCTCTTGTTGTCGTAGTAGAAAAGGGTAATCAGGGCGCGCTCTTCGGTCGTGAGCCACGAGAGGGCGAGTTGCAGGTCCTCGATGCGTTCGTCGCGTTCTTCCTCGTCGGCGAAGTCGAAGGAGGAATCGGTGTCGGCCGGTTCCGGTGTGTTTTCGTCGGTCGGCAGGAACTCCTGCCGTTGTTTGCTTTTCCGCAGGGCACTGTTTGTCATGTTGTAGGCGATGCGGTATATCCAGGTGACGAACTGGCAATCGCCCCGGTAATTTTTCAGCGATTCGAAGGCTTTTACAAAAATATCCTGCGTGAGGTCCTCGGCATCTTCGCGGTTGGAGACAATCTGCTGCACCAACGTGAAGATGCGTTGGCCATAAGTGTCGAGAAAGTAGCCATACAGCTCGGTCTCGCCACGCAGAATGCGTTTGATGTAGGTCTGTTCCTCCGGATTCATCGGAATGGTCGGGCACCGAAGGAAAAGTAACCGGTGCTCGGGCTTTTAGGGGATATTTCGGCTTTTTTGATATTAGACGCTGATGTAGGGAAAAGGTTACACAAAAATAGGAAGAAATTTCATACCTTTACTGTAACCTTTTGAGAGCTTCTGCGTCTAACTGAGTAGAACCAAAATTATTCATCTCATAAAAATCTGCGTTATGTTTAATTTTTTGACACCTATCTTTGTGACAGCTACGATTTGCTTGACGGTATATAAGCTTTTCGAACTGTTTGTCCGTCGGAAAGAGCGGAACATGTCTGTCGAAAAATTGTCCGAAATACCGGTCGAGAATCTGTCCGGCTTTTCCGGTCGTGTGCCCTTTATCCATGAGACGGGGTTGGGGCGCCCGTGGAGCTTTGCCGCTTTGCGCATCGGCATGTTGCTCTTTGGTATAGGCGTGGGCCTTTTGGTCGGATATTTCATTGCCGATATAAATGTCTACACCAATGAAGATGTGTTGCTTCAAGCCCGGCATCGCACCTATATCAATATGGTGAAGGAGTCGTTGCCGGTTATTTACGGTTCGTCGGTGCTTTTCTTCGGTGGCCTCTCACTGGTAGGTTCGTTCTTGATAGAACAGCAGGTGTTGCGGCAACGCGACAAAGCGGAATGCCAAAAGAAAAACGACACAATCGGTGGCGAGATTTGATCCTTCCCGGCCGAAGAGTTGCCACCCGTGCTTACCCTCGTTGTCGCGAGTCGATGGTCAAGATTATTATGTTAGGTATAAAATGGATATAATCATGAAAAAAAGTATTGCACTGTTCTGCTTGTTTGCCCTCTGCTGTTGTGGCGTGCGGGCCCAAAAAATCGAACCCCAGGTAAAGGAAGAGGTCGAGCTCATGTCGTCCTTGGCCCGGCTGGCCGGATACAAGGAGTATAATTCTGATTATGGCCGTCGTTATACGGCCGATATCGACTCAGTTTTGGGAGAATACCGTTCGCATCAGGCGGTTGAAATGATGAAACAGTTCCGGAACAAATATGGATTGGCGTATGACCGTGTCATGTCGATGGCCTTGCAGATTGAGTGCCGGGGCGACAGTATCATCAAACTCGATACCGGGAAGAAACGTCTTAGCCCCGTGAGTGAACAGGAAACACCCGGGTTTCTGGCCGCCCTCAACGATTTCTACCGGACCAGCCGCTTCAACGACTTTTTCCATGCTCATGCCGATGTATATGCACTCGGACTGCAAGTGTTCAACGACTCGGTTATGGCCTATTTCGACGAGGACTGGTACACCCGTTTTTACGGTACGCCTCCCGTCGAACAGTTCCGTATCGTCATAGGTTTTGCCAACGGACCACAAAATTATGGTGTCAGCCGCAAACTGGCAGACCAGCCCAAAGAGGTCTTTGCCATCATGAACTATATGGTCAACAAAAGCGGGCAGCCTCTTTTCAACAAAAAAAGCGCGGAGCTCCTTGTTCACGAATTTTGCCATTCGTTTACCAAAATCAAAGGCGATACCGAAAAAGCGTTGGAAAAATCGGGTAAGGCTCTACGAGAATATACCCGGAGTTCGATGAAAAGGCAGGCTTATGGCCAGTGGAAAATTATCTTGGAAGAGTCGTTGGTGCGTGCCGCCACGATATGCTACCTCATAGACCATGGTTATGATGAGAAAGCTGTACGCGGAGCCATCGTGGAAGAGATGGACCTTAATTTCTCCTGGATGCCCGAGTTGGTGCAGACGTTGCGTTATTATGAATCGCATCGCAGGAAATATCCTGCTTTTGCCTCGTTCTGGCCCGAAATCGTGAGGTTCTTCGACAATTATGTGGCCGACAGGGAAAAGCAGATAAGCAAGGCCATGAAATAATGTGGCGCGTTTTGTTGGAACCAAACGGGGGGGCAGCAACAGCTGCCCCCCCCGTTGTTTTTTCTTCAATCTCTGTTAGGACGAGAGGCTGGCGGAGGTTATATAATGTGCCATACGACTCTTACGGTTATCCATACGAGAGCAACCAGCCATAGAACCAGTGCGACTATTTTTACGATGCGGAGGGTTGACGGTTCTTGCGGCCACCGGCGGTTGATGAACAGGAAAATGACGGTGAGCAGTGGTACGAGCCACAATACATTGAGCATCAGGGTCGACACCCAGTCGCCGAGGGTACCCGGCGGGAGAATGCCTCGTTCGAGATGATGCATGGCGGGCCCGAAGTGGAACAGTTCGTCAAGCGCGTCCCATGCAATCGGTATGCTCATGAGCAAGGTGAGCAGGGCCAGGACGATTACCGGCAGGAGTATCAGGATACCGCACCCGATGGCCGAGGCTTGCAGGCACCCGTTCCCATTTTGGGTCGGCAGATTGCCGCATTCAACCGATTTGGAAACATAATGGCGTATGTTTTCGGCAGTTGGCCGTATGCCCTGCATTTCGAGCCGTTGTGCGGTTGTGCGGGCTTGCGGCATGACAATCCACAAGACCAAGTAGATGATGAGGACGATTCCGCCGCTGAACAGGAAGAAGAGAACAAACAAGATGCGGGCCCAAACCGATTGTATGTCGAGGTAGGTGGCCAGTCCCGATGCCACGCCGCCGATGACCTTGTCGTCGGGGTTGCGGAACAGTTTTTTGCGAATCATGTCTTTCTCGGGATACCCTTGGCTTGCCGGCTCATTCTCGGGCTCAACGGGTTGTGCCGATTCTCCGTCCGTTTTGTTTTCGGTTGTGTCTGTTGATTCCTCGATGGTCCCGAAGTCGTCGACCTTGCCCAGTATCGACATGGCTTCTTCGACTTCACGCATCGACACGACTTGCATGCCATATCGTTTGTGCTCGTCGAAAATCTCCCACAACCGCATCTCGATGTCGTTCATCACTTCGTCGGTCGACGGGTTGTCGCCGAAATGGCGGCGCAGTTCGTCGAGATAGTTTCTCAGTACCTCGGCGGCATCGTCGTCGATGTAGCAGGCATTCCCGCCCAAATTAAAGATAGATGTCTTTTTCATATGTCCTTGTGTTTTTGTTCTTGTTTTATGATAACCCTTTGAGGTGGTTTACGGTTTGGTTCAGACTGTTCCATGTCGCTTCCAGTTCCGAAAGGAATGTCTCTCCGTCGGGGGTGATGACGTAGTATTTGCGCGGCGGCCCCTGGGTCGACTCTTCCCATTCGTAGGTGAGCAGACCGTCGTTTTTCAGACGGGTGAGGAGGGGGTAGAGCGTCCCCTCGACGACGATGAGGTGAGCCTTTTTCAACTCATCGATGATGTCCGAGGCGTAGGCTCGTTTGCATTTGAGCAGAAGCAGGATACAGTATTCGAGCACCCCTTTGCGCATTTGTGATTTGAGGTTTTCGCTGTTCATCTCTTTTTTTCTTTTTCACTACTGGGACAAAAGTATATAATTATATAGTACTATGCAATACATGGTACTATTATTTTTAGATAATTAACAAATTGAGGGCACCATTGATTGGGTTACAGGCAGGAGACCGGTGGCGGAAAAAGGTCGGGTAATCGGGGAATATTCTCATGACGGGGATTTGGATCTGTTTGTCCGAGGCCGGCCTTACGCGTGTGGAGTAATCGGGGCAGAGCGGAAAAATCATGTGAACGGGTATGTTTTTGAGAAGGGGCAACAGGTTTGTCAAAGGTCTGTCTTGCGCGTGTGGCGTAAGCGGGCTGGCGAAAAAGGTCGGGTAATCGGGGAATATTCTCGTGATGGGGTCTTTTGACAGTTGTCAAAGATCGGCCTGGTGGGACAGCGCAGACAGGCTGGGGCACCGTCTTGCTCTCTTATATAAAAGAAACGGGATTGTGTCGGGCATTTCGGCACAATCCCGTAATAGGAGGGGAAAAGTCGGTCTTAATCTTCCTGCTCGGGCGTATTGAGGTCGAGTACCTCTTTGTCGCCGCTCTTGTCGAAATATTGCTTGCGCAGCGGGTTGGCATGTTCGGCCGCGTGGTAAGCCCGATTATTGGTCACGTCGATGGCAAGGTAGAGAGCCTGTCTGAACGACTCTTCCGAGGCTTTGTTTTGGCCGGTGATGTCGTAGGCTGTTCCGTGGGCGGGTGAGGTGCGCACGATAGGCAATCCGGCGGTGAAGTTTACGCCGTCTTCCATGGCCAGGGTTTTGAACGGGGCGAGACCTTGGTCGTGGTACATGGCCAGTACGCCGTCGAACTGGGCAAAGTGTCCCGACCCGAAAAATCCGTCGGCAGCATAGGGGCCGAAACAGAGAATGCCTTGTTGCTCGGCCTCTTTGAGGGTGGGAATGATGATGTCTTGCTCTTCGCTTCCCAGCAGGCCGTCTTCTCCGGCGTGAGGATTGAGGGAGAGCACGGCGATGCGCGGTTTCTCGATGCGGAAGTCTTCGTGCAGACTGCGGTTGAAGATGGTGAGCTTTTCGAGGATGTTCTCCCGCGTAATCATCGAGGGAACTTTCGAGAGGGGGAGGTGGGTGGTGACCAGTGCCACGCGTATGCGCTCATTGAGCAGAATCATGAGCGATTTCTGTCCGTTTCCGGTTTTTTTCTCGAAATATTCGGTGTGTCCCGGGAAGTCGAATCGGTCCGACTGTATGGTGTGTTTGTTGATGGGAGCCGTGACGATGGCGTCGATGAGTCCCGCCTGCAAATCGGCCGTGGCGGCTTCGAGGGCGAGGAAGGCGGCTTCGCCGGCTTGTGTTGTGGGCTTGGCGAGTTCCACTTTCAGTTCGTCGTCGAAACAGTTGATCATATTGATTTTTCCGGCGGCGCATTGCTCGGCCGAAGTGATGATATTGAAATTGAACGCAGGCAGGTCGAGAGCCTTGCGGTGGTAGGCGGCAACTTTCGAAGAGCCATACACGACCGGCGTGCAGAGCTCCACGATACGGGGGTCGGAGAGGGTTTTCAGAATCACTTCATAGCCTACGCCGTTGATGTCGCCGTGCGTAATACCTATTTTCAGTTTATGTTCCATGTCGTTTGTTTTTATGCGGGAGGTCTTTTCCCGACAGGCTAAGGTAATTATTCTTTGTCAATAAAACAAATTTGGGGCTTTCGTGTTGTGCCGAGCGGCCTGCGTATGGCCATTTGGGAGGCAATCTATTTCCTTTCGGCCTCTTTGCGGGCGGTCGACAACATGCCGCATGCCGCTTTGATGTCTTCGCCCCGTGACGCCCGTATGGTGCAGATGATGCCTTTGCGGGAGAGCGCGTCGCGGAAGGCTTCCATTTTTTCTGTCGAGGGGCTGTGCAGGTCGACCTGCGGAATGGCGTGGAAGCGTATGAGGTTGATGCGGCAGTCGAGGCCGTGCAGCAGGTGGGCCAATTCGTTGATGTGTGCCGGTGTGTCGTTGAGCCCTTCAAATACGATGTATTCGAACGAGAGCCGGCGTTGGTGACTGAAATCGTATTGTCGCAGCAGCTCGATGGTGGCGGCTATGGGGAAGGCTTTTTGCACGGGCATCAGTTCCTGGCGTTGGTCGGCAAATGGGTTGTGCAGGCTGATGGCGAGGTGGCATTGGCTCTCGTCGAGGAAGCGGCGCAGGTTGGGCGTGACGCCGATGGTCGAGAGGGTGATGCGCCGGGGGCTCCAAGCAAAGCCATAGTCCGAGGTGAGTATGTCGAGAGCTTTGAGCACCTCGTCGGTATTGTCGAGCGGTTCGCCCATGCCCATGAAGACGATGTTGGTGAGGTGCTCAAATTCGGGTATTGAGACAATCTGGTTGATGATTTCGGTGGCGGTAAGATTCTTTTTGAATCCTTGTTTGCCGGTCATGCAGAAACGACAGTTCATTTTGCAGCCTACCTGTGACGAGACACAGAGCGTCGCCCGGTCGCGGTCGGGGATATAGACGGTCTCGATGTAGCTGTCGCCGGCGGCGAAGAGGTATTTTATCGTGCCGTCGTCCGACCGGTTTGCCTCGATGGGAGCCGTGTAGCCGACCTCGAAGTCGGCAGCGAGTTTCTCGCGGTTGGCTTTCGAGAGATTGGTCATTTTGTCGATGCTGTCGACACGGTTGCGATAAAGCCATGATGCGATTTGCGATGCGGCGAAGCGGGGCATGCCGTATGCGGCGGCGATGGTTTTGAGTTCTTCGGCCGTTTTGCCGGCAAGGAATTGTTTGTCTGTCATTTTCGAGTAGTGGGTATTGTGGGACAAAGGTAGGGATTTGTCGTGGAAAATGGGGCCGCATGCGGCATTTTCCTGCGTAGTGGGGATAAAAAAACAGCGCAAAACCGAGTTTTGCGCTGTTTCTTGATGTGAGTGATAAGTAGTGTATCAATAAAACTTGATGCGATTGTCTTCTACTTCGGAGTTCTCTTTGAGAACGCTCATGAATTGGTTGAGGAGGACATATACTTTTTGGTTGTATTTCTCGGCCTCGGCAACGGCGTCCATGGGCTCGGTGTTGTTCTCTTGGGTGGTCACGGCAAACATGTAAACGCCGCGGTTTCCGGCAACGGGGCCTCCCAGTTGGCCTTTGGAGGCGCTGGTGGCGGCACCGATGAGGGCGTATTCGCTACCCAGCCCGGCAATCGAAGAGGTGTTGAAGGTGATGAATTTGGCCTCCTCGACTTTCGAATTCATGGCTTGTGCAGCTGCATCGATTTGGGTCGGGTTCTTGGCTTTGAGGTCGGCCATGATTTTCTCGGCCTTTTTCTCTTTCAGTATCTCCTGACGCAAGTACGGTTCGACTGTTGCTTGGGGCATGTAACCCTCTTCGGAGATGTTCGATACCATGGCTACGAGGAAGTTGTTTTCGATGTTGAAAATTTCCGACATGGCTTCTTTCTTGGCGTTGAAAGCCCATCTTACGACAGAGCGGCCGTCGTTGATGGTTCCGAAGTTGATGTCGTCGGCCGTGAGGGTGGCGGTGTTGACCAGCAGACCTTCATTGGAGGCGTTGGCTTCGAAGTCGGCCAGTTTGTTGTTGTTGGCAATGTATTGGCTTACTTTGTTGTAGAGGTCGCTGTATGTGTCGGAACTGGGACGTACGTTCATGACCAGTTGGGCTACGTTGGCTTTGGCTACCGGGGCTTTGCGCTCGGTTACCTGCACCAGGTGAATGCCGTAGGGCGATTCGATGCGGGTGACGCCGTTGTTGCGGCTGTTGAAGCAGAGGTCGTTGAAGTCTTTGCCGAATTGTATGGCGTCGATTTCACTTATCCACCCGATTTCACCTCCGTTGGCACCCGAATTTCTCTCGGCCGAGAATTGACGGGCCATTTCGGCGAAGTTACCCCCTTTTTGCAGAACCGTGTAGATACTGTCGATGCGGGCCGTAACGGCGGCACTGTTATTGAGCGGGAACATGATGTGACGCACTTTTACCGAGTCGGGGGCGTTGTGTTTACCCATCAGACGGTACATTTTATACGATTCATCTTCGAAGAAGGGTCCGTAGACGTCACCGGTTTGTGATTTCTGTACGAAATTTTTCATTTCGTCGTCCATCGACGACACGGCCACATAGGCTTCGGTGTAGGGTACATCGGTGTTGAAGGTCAGGAATCCGCCCATGTCGTGGGTCGAAGCAAAAGTCTCGCGCAAAGCGTTGATTTTCTCTTCGGTGGTTTTGTAGTCGGCCTCGCTGGGGACGATTTCTACGGCAATGTATTTGATGGTGCGGTGGGCATCTTGTTTGTAGCGCTCTTTGTCTTTGTTGTAAGCGGCTGCCAATTCTTCATTGGTAATAGTGATGTCGTTGTCGGAGATGCTCGAATAGGGTTGCAGGGCGTAGTCGAACGCTACCGATTTGCGACCGTTGTCATAAGAGGCTTGCAGGTCGTATTTGTTGGGTGCCATCGTTTTGAGTATCAAGCCGAGGTATTTTTCCGAGAGACGTTGTTTTTTCACGTCTTGTTCGAGATTGATCCATTTGGTACGGTAGTCCAGGATTTGTTCTACGACATCGTCGGAATATTGCGAAAGGTCATCGTTGAATACAACTTGCAAGAAATTGAGCAGTTCGGCTTTGTTGGAGAACATTTGCTGGATTTGCGGGGCGATGTGGTCGCCTTGCAGCATGTCGCTCAACTCTTCTTTCGATACTTTCACGCCTACGCTGGCTGCGGCGTCGCTGATGAGCATTTCTTGCACGATTTGGTCAAACACCTCTTTGTTGATGCGTGCCGAGTAGCCTTCGGGCAAAGACATGCCGTATTGCTGGCGGAACATGGCCTGCATCTCTTCGGTGCGGCGGTTTACCAATGTCGAGAATTCTTGTGTTGTCACTTTTTTGCCGTTTACCACGACGACCTTGTCTTTCGACATTCTGAAAAAGGCTTGTCCCGAATTGAGGAAGTCACCTATGATAAACGCGAGCAGGGCGACACCGATTACGATGACCAGAAGTCCTGCTTTGTTTCTGATTTTCTGTAAAGTAGCCATTTATGTGTGTTGTTTTTAAGTTTCGGTTACAAGGTGTTTCTCACAATAAAGCGCACGAAGATACAAAAAAAAGTGTTTCTATGTGAATTTTACTGCCAATTTTATCGTTTTTCCTTTTCAATCTTTTCCGATTCGCTGCTCGGGTCGGGCTCGTTGACGTGCATTTTCACCCGGCCGATGCGGGAGTTGTTGCATTCGCTGATTTCGAAGCGGTATTTCCCGCATTCGATGATTTCTCCCGGCTGGGGAATTGTCTGGTGGTCGTGCAGGATAAATCCGGCAATGGAGAGGTATTCGTCCGATTCGGGAAGATCGAGGTGGTATATTTCGTTGATTTTGCCGATTTCCATGCGACCCGAAAATTCGTATGTGCTGTTGTCGATTTTGCGGGAGAAGTAGCGTGGCGTATCGTGTTCGTCCTCGATGTCTCCGAAAATCTCCTCGACCAGGTCTTCGAGAGTGATGATGCCCGAGGTGCTGCCATATTCGTCGACGACGACGGCGATGCTCTTTTTTTGTTGCATGAGCTGTTTCATCAACTTTTGGGCGGGCATGGTTTCGGCCACTTGGAGTATGGGGCGAATCAATGTTTTCCAGTCGGACGAACGCTTGAAAAGATCCGAAGAGTGGATATAGCCGATGATGTGGTCGATGTTGTCTTTGTAGACGGGAATTTTGGAAAATCCCGAGTCGGAGAAACGTTTTATCAGGCTCTCTTCTGTCGTTTCGTCGATGTTGACGGCAATGATTTCAGGTCGTGGAATCATGCACTCTCGGGTGTTGCGAGACGAGAATTCGAGGGCGTTTTGCAGGATTTTCACCTCGGTGTCGACACTTGGGTCGTTGTGTGCCTCGTCGAGGCTTTGTTGCAGGAACTCGTCGAGTTCGTCGATGCTCACCGCATTTTCGGGAGCCTCTTTCTCCACTTTTATGCCCGACAGGCGCAAGATGCTGTCGGATATGACTGTTGAGAAGCGGGTCACCGGGTAGAGTATGAGGTAGAAGAGATAGGTGGGTATGGCGAGGAGGCGTAACCAGAAGTTGGGATTGATGCGAAACAGCGTGTTGGAGAAAAATTCAGAGGTCAGCAAGATGGCGACAGTGGCCACGAGAGCCTGGCCGATGATGATGAAAAGCGGCTGGTCCCACAGGTCGGCCAGCCAAGGCCGTGTGAGGCTGGCCACGCAGATGCCGAAAATGACCAGGGCAATGTTGTTGCCCACCAGCAGCGTGGCGACAAACTGTTGCTGGTGTCGGGTGAAAACCGAGAATATGCGCCCGATAATCGACCGGCTTTGGGCGTCGAGGTCGATGCGCACTTTGTTGGCGGAGACAAAGGCGACTCCCATTCCCGAAAAGAAAAAGGATAGCAAGAGCGATATGACAATGAGCGTCGATGTCATTTTTTCGGAGCGTATTTCTGTGCGTTGTTTTTGGGATTGCGCGAAGGGCTGTTTTTGGGCGAGCTTTCTTCCTCGTTCCTGTTCTGGTTAATGGGGAATATCCCCGTCGTGTGGCGTATGGTATATTGGGTCATGGCTTCGTTCGAGACAAACCCTATGCCCTCAATGATTCTGTCAGAGCGTTCGATGTGTATGGCACTGTCGGAGTAGATGCTCTTTTTTTGCTGGTTCCAGTAAATCTCTTCGGTGAAGAAGCGTTCGTCTTGCATGTTCTCGATGCGAACGTCGCCCCTGAGCCGCCACAGTTGCAGCTTGTTGTAGAAGATGGCTGTGTCGCTGAGAATGAAAGATTCTGTGTTGAAACTGGAATCGAATTTCTCGACAAAGATGCCTTGTGGGAAATACCAATAGGGCTCGTCGGCTTTGTCGAACACGCGCCACTCCTTGGCTTGTATGCGGTAGCGGGTGACTCCGGAGTCGGAAATCAGCGTGTTGACATCGAAGGTCGAGAGCGACGGCACGTCTTTGGGGTCGCTGAAACTGTCGATAATGGCTTTTTTCTCTTTTTTGCAGGAGGTGAACACCGACCCCAGTATCATGACCGCGAGTATGAGGGTGGCGGTGAGTTGCGAAATGCCGATGGAGTGAGTCTCTTTTTTCATCTCTTGCGCGCTGTCTCCTGTTCGCTATCGGTTAGTGCAGGCGGCTCTTATAGAACCACATTTCGTTGAACGTCAGTCCCAGGGAGATTTTAAATTCGTTCTCGCTTACCAGCCGGGTGGGGGCGGTTCTGCGATTGGTGTATCCAAAAGAGATGTTGATAATCGATTTGTTCCGTTTCATGGGAATGCCGGCACCCAGTGTGATGGCTGTCTCCCACAAGGAGTTTTCTCCGGTTTTCGATTGCACGCGCGGATAGGCGCGGCCTACATTCACGCCGGCGCGGTAGCGCACGCTCTGGAAAAAGTTGTTCGAGTAGGTCTGCGGCAGGTATTCTGCTCCGACTGCGGCTTGGAACGAGTTGTTGAAATACGATGTCGTGTTTTCAAATTTCGCTTTGCTCCACGGTTGGAAAGTGAAGTCGGCCTCTATCGCAAGCCGCTCGTCGTAGGTGTAGCTTATGCCTCCGCCGTATGAAGCGGGGAGGGAATATTCGTTTTTGAGGTTGATGGTGTCGTTTTGAAAATAGGTGACGCTACCCGAGGAGGTGTTGTAGTTCCCGCCGCTGATGTAGCCTTTGCCCAACAGGTTTTTCCCGGGGGTGTAGACGGCGCCGAACGTGAGGCGGTTTTTCTTGTTGAAGCGCACCGTGTATTGGGCTCCGATTTCGATGCGGTAATCCGACACGTCGATGATGTTGTCGAATACGGTGGCATTGGTGGCATCAATGGTCGAAATCGATGTCGAGCTGTTGGTGATGTCGCCAAACAGATAGTTGACGTTCACCCCGAGGGTGAAACCCTTGAAGAGGTAGACCCCCAGTCCCGCAAAGGCTTGATTGATGCTGCCTTCGCCGGTCTGTCTTGCGGTGCCGTTGGTGATGCTTCCCGTGTAATCATATCCCACCGTCGAATAAGGTACAACACCCAGCGTGGCTGCCAACCAGCGGGCCATGGGAAATTGCATGGCGAAGTATTCAAAACTCCAATTGGTCCGCGTCTCTTTCAGAGAACCCTCTTTCATGTGGTCTATTTGCAGGCTCACGCCGAAGTCGCACAGGAATGTGAGCGTGTCGATGGCTGCATAAGATGCCGGATTTTTTATGTTGATTTGCTTTCCGCTCTGCAAGGCATATCCCACGCCCCCCATCGAGCGGGAAGCTCCGATGGCGTGGCTGTCGAGTGTGCCGTAACCGTAGCGGGAATAGGGACTGTCGATGTTGCTTTGGGCCGACAAGGGCATCGCCCCGATGACCAGCGCAAAAATGATAAATGCGTATAAAACCGGTTTATGGTTGGACATTATGATGCAATATTCTGTTTAAACCTTTCAATACAATACAATCGTCTACAAAGATGGCGGTTTTTAATTTGTCTGCCAATAAAAATGCATCTCCACCCGTTAAAAAAATCAAAAGCTCGGGATATTCCTGTTTCAAATGCGAGATATACCCCTCGATTTCATGGCATACGCCAAATACGGCTCCCGAGCGCATGGCGGTCTCGGTATCGTACCCGACGAGTGGGGTGTCGCCGTTTTTCTCGACGATAGGGAGCCTTTCGGTATATTTGTGCATGGCCTTCAAGCGCATTTTTATGCCCGGAGCTATATTGCCTCCGAGAAAATGCCCCCGAGATGTTATGATGTCATAAGTAATGCAGGTTCCCGCATCGACCACCAGAAGGTCCTTGTCGGGCATTTCGGCGTGTGCCCCCACGGCTGCGGCAACGCGGTCGCTCCCCAAGGTGCGGGGGGTGCGGTAATCGATGGTAACAGGCAGAGGCGTGTCGGCAGTGAAGAAGAAAAATCGGGCTATTTGCGATTGCAGGTAATCGCAAATTTCGGCATCGGCATGGGCCACAGATGAGTAGATGCAGCCTGTCACCGGGTAGCGGGCAAGCAACTTGTCGATATACGACCGGGTGAGGCGTGGTATGCGTTCTATTCGGTCGGGATTTCCTTCTCCCGAGAACAGCGCGGCTTTGATTGTGGTGTTTCCTTGGTCGATAACCAGGTGCATGACGGCGATTTTTGCCTGCAAAGATACAAAAAACCCGCTGATTATTCGACGCTTGCCACGGGATTTATTTTTCTTCGCCTGTCCCGATGCCGCGTGTTGCGAGATTCGGTTCGAAAAAACTTTCCCGTTTCAAAAAATTTGTGTACGTTTGTGGAAACTTTCCCGCTTGAAGGAATGAGAAAATTCGTGAAGATATGGTCCTTGTTGCGTCGTGTACCGCTGATGTTTTACATCGCGGGTGCATTGATTTTTGAGATGGTCTTTATCGACGAGAATAGCTTTGTCCAGAATATCCGCTATGACCGGCAAATATCGCAGCTGCGCAAGAGTGTCAACCATTATCAGCAGATTGTCGATGAGAGTCGGGCGCGCCTCGATGAATTGCGTTCTGACGATGAGAATCTCGAAAAGTTCGCCCGGGAAACCTATCAGATGAAACGCGACAACGAAGATGTCTTCGTCTTTGTCGATGATTGACGCCTTATGCAAAAAAACAAAATATCCGATACCCTGTTTCAATGCTCGGCTGTGGCCGTGCTTTTGGGGGCTGCCACCTACACGTTTATTCCCGACCTGCCGGCCTATTTCCTTGCGGTCGGTTCGCTCGGAATGTTCTTGACCCGTCTTACGCGCCGTTATGCCGGTTCGAATTTGCGTTTGCGGCGTCTATATCGCCAAGAGCTTTTTTCGTCGTTGATTTTCATGGGAGCTGCCGCCCTGATGTTTTGGCGAGGGGGCACCGATTGGGTCGTGCTGTTTATTGTCGCCACCATTTTGCAGGTATATGCGGCGATACTCATTCCTCGTGAGGAGGCCAAGGAGAAGCGCGAGTAACGGCTTTTGTGATTGTTTACAATCCCCTCCCCGGGGCTACTGTGGTTTGCCTGAATTTTTTCTCGACTCATATATTAATATGTGATGCTTTCCCAAATGAGGGATAAAAACCATTGCCTTATTTGGAGCGTGTGCCGTGGAATCGAATCCTTGTGGCGTGTGATACCAAGGAGCATTCAGAGTAAAGAAAAAATAAGGTCTGTCCGGGAGAAGGAACAGCAAGGAATAATAAAAAGAGGACACCCCGTCGGGGTGTCCTCTTTTTATTTATGAAGTCTTTCTCTGCGACAGTTATTCGGCAGCAGCCTCTTCGGCAACCACTTCAAAGGGGATTTCTACGCTCACCTCTTTGTGCAGTTTTACGACAGCTTTGTAAGAACCGATTTCTTTAACGGCATCTTTCACAACGATAATCTTGCGGTCGATTTCGTGTCCGAGTTTGGCCAAAGCCTCAGCAACTTGGATATTGGTAACCGAACCGTAGATTTTTCCGGTGGCACTGGCTTTGGTGGCGATGGTAAGGCTTACACCTTCGAGTTTTGCAGCCAAATCCTGAGCGTCTTGTTTGATTTTTGCCAGTTTGTGAGCACGTTGTTTCAGGTTCTCGGCGAGTTCTTTCTTGGCCGATTCCGAAGCGATAACGGCTTTTCCTTGCGGAATGAGGTAGTTGCGGCCGTAACCGTCTTTTACGGTAACGATATCGTCTTTATATCCCAAGTTGAGAATATCTTCTTTCAATATAACTTGCATGCTTGTGTCCTCCTTACTTTTAGATTATTTCATCATATCGGTTACGTAGGGCAGCAAAGCCAAGTGACGGGCACGTTTTACAGCTTGTGCAATACGACGTTGGAATTTGAGTGAAGTTCCGGTGATGCGACGGGGCAGGATTTTACCTTGCTCGTTGAGGAACTTTTTCAAGAATTCGGGATCTTTGTAGTCGATATATTTGATACCGCTCTTTTTGAAACGGCAATATTTTTTCTTTTTCACATCGACCGAGGGGGGGGTCAAATATCTGATTTCAGATTGTGCTTGTGCCATGATTAGTTCTCCTTCTCTTCTTTAGCTGATTTTACATTTCTTCTCTTGGCGGCGTATTCGGCAGCGAATTTGTCCATCTTGAAGGTGAGGAAGCGAATTACGCGTTCGTCGCGACGGAAGTTTACTTCAAGTTTCTCGATGACAGAAGGTTCTGCATCAAACTCCAACAATTGGTAGAAACCGGTAGATTTTTTCTGAATAGGATAGGCCAACTTGCGCAATCCCCAGTTTTCTTCGTTCACGATAACGGCACCTTGCTCGGTGAGTATCGATTTGAACTTGTCTACCGTTTCCTTCATCTGAACATCAGACAAAACGGGAGTTAAAATGAAAACGGTTTCGTAATGGTTCATGATAATTTTGAGATTGAATTGGTTAATACTTTTTTCAATTGCGGGGCAAAGGTACGACAATATTTCTTGTCGTGCAACACTTTATCTCTATTTTTCGGAACTTTTTTATCGCCCTTCCGTTGCCGCGAGTTGGCGGGAGAGGAGGTCGATGGTTTTCCGGGCAATCTTTTTCTCCCGTTCGAGATTGACGATGCGTCTTTCCAATGAAGAGAGGCGGAAGCATTGCTCGAAGGCTTTGCGGTCGTTTTCGCTTAGCGTGTAAGAGTAGGGGAATTCGCCTTCGTAAGATACTTTTATCGGTTTCTCTTTGGCCGATATGATGGTCTCGATGACGGGACGGAGCTCATGCCCCCGGTAGCACACCAGTTCGCAATGGGTCCCGTTCTGGTAGGTGAAACGGTAGTTCAAGGCTCCGTCATAGGGCGTTGTCGGGGTGAGGGCGTAGGTGCCGTCGGGAAGCTCTATTTTGGCCGCTACATGGTGGAGGGGGGCTTTCCCGCAGTAAACGCTTATGATTTCGGCTTCGAACGAAGGGGTGAGTTGTATGCGCAGGCAGGTGGTGCGGGCACTCCCGGCATGGTGGTCGTGCAGGTAAACGTAACGTCCCTTGTCGGGGTCATTGCCATTTTTTATGAATCGGAATTGGGGCATCATCTCTTCACGGCTCTCTCGCAAAAGGGGGAGGAGGCTGTCGATGAAGTGCAGGTTGCGTCGGTTTTGTTCCAGTGTGATGCGTTGGTTGAGGGTGATTCCTTTGCGTATCCAGTCGAAGGCCAGGGAGTCGCTTTCGGGTATGGAGTCGATGAGGCGTTGTGCCGCTTGGTATTCGCCGGCGACAAAGGCTTCTTCGGCTTTGAGGTAGAAGGCTTTGGCTTGTGGGTGCCGGTCACAGGCCGTCAGTGACAATGCGAGTATGGCAATGCCGGTTCCCAGGAGATGGGTGATGTGTCGTTTCATGACTCTCTCGGGGTGTAGAGGGGTGTTTCGCGGGCGACGCTTTTTACCCCTTTTATGGTTTTGATTTTCTTTATCAAGGCGTTGAGGGCTGTCGTGTCGTCGACAAGGACGGTGATGTGCCCTTGGAACAGGCCGTCGTTGGAGTCGATGGCGATGCTGCGCATCGAGACGCGTTTTTCTTTGGAAATGACCGACGTGATGTTGGTTACGATGCCGATGTCGTCGTTGCCGATGACTCGCAGCACGATGGCGTATTGCGACCCTTGTTTGCCCGACCAGCGGGCTTTTACGATGCGGTATCCGAATTGGGTGCGCAGATTTTCGGCATTGGGGCAGTCCTCGCGGTGTATTTTGATGCTTCCCTGGGAGGAGACGAACCCGAATATCTTGTCTCCGAAAATGGGGTTGCAGCATTTCGACAGTTTGTAGTCGAGCCCTTTGATGTTTTGGTCGATGACCAGTTCGTCTTCGCCGAGGCTGTCGCCCGACTGGGTGGCGATAAAGTTCTCGGCCGTGCGGTTTTCGGTCGACTCTTCGTTGTTTTCCTTGTGTTCTATCTCGTGATAGAGGTCGAGTATGTGGTTGACGTCGAGCCGCTCCTGGGCCAGTGCGCAATAGAAATCGGTTACGGTCTTGTAGCCGGTCTTGCGAATGAGCTTCATGAGTATGGCGTCGTTGACGTCGATTTTGCGGTTTTTGAATCGCCGGCTCAGCATCTCTTTGCCCATCTCGGCCTCCTTGTGCTGGATTTCGTTGAGGGCTTGTTTTATTTTTACCCGGGCTTTGGAGGTGCAGGCGATGTTGAGCCACTCCTGTTTGGGTTTTTGGGTGGGCGAGGTGAGTATTTCGATGGTGTCTCCGCTTTTCAGCTTATACCTGATGGTCTGGTTCTTGCCGTTGACCTTGCCGCCTGTGCAGCGACAGCCCAACTGGCTGTGTATGAGGAAGGCGAAGTCGAGCAGCGTGGCGCCTTTGGCCAGTTTGTAGAGGTCGCCTTTGGGGGTGAAGACAAAGACCTCTTTGTCGTAGAGGTCCATGCGGAATTCTTTCATCAACTCCATGGGGCCTCCGTCGCCCGATTCGAGTATGTCGCGCACGTTGTTGAGCCAGTCGTCGAGACCTTTCTCGCTTTTCAGCCCCTTGTATTTCCAGTGGGCGGCGAGCCCCCGTTCGGCGATTTCGTCCATGCGTTTGGTGCGTATTTGCACCTCGACCCAGCGGTCTCCGGGTCCCCATACGGTGATGTGTAGCGACTCGTAACCGTTGCTTTTGGGCACCGAGAGCCAGTCTTTCAGCCGTTTGGGGTTGGGCCGGTACATGTCGGTGATGATGGAATAGACGTGCCAACAGTCGGCCGACTCCTTTTCTATCGGGCTGTCGAGTACCACGCGTATGGCGAATAGGTCGTAGATGCCTTCGATGTCGACGTTTTGTTTTCTTATTTTGTTCAGAATGGAGGATATGGACTTGGTGCGCCCTTTTATCTCGAATTTCAGGCCGGCGTCGAGTAACTTCTGTTTGATGGGGGCGATAAATTCGCGGATATATTTGTCGCGCGACTCCTTGGTCTCGCTTAGTTTGTGGGCGATGCGGTCGTATTCGTCGCGCTGGGTATATTTCAGGGCGAGGTCTTCGAGCTCGGTTTTTATGCGGTAGAGACCCAACCGGTGGGCGAGCGGCGCATAGAGGTAGGAGGCTTCATAGGCGACGTTTTCGCGGAACTTGGTGTTGGGGTGGTGGTTGATCATGCGCATGAGGCACAATCGGTCGGCAATCATGATGATAATCACGCGCACGTCCTCGGCAAAAGTGAGCAACAGGTTGCGGAAGTTGTCGCTTTGTACGGTCTCTTGCTTGGCATAGAGGCTGCTGGCCTTGATGAGGCCGCGAATGATTTTTACGCAGTCGGCGCCGAAGAGGTCTTCGACCCGGTCGAAGGCGATGCGTTCCTCGACGACGAGGTTGCAAGTCAGTACGGCCGCCAACGTGCTGCGGTCGAGACCCACCTCTTGTGAGAGTATCAGAGCTGTTTCGATGTCGCGGAGCAGCCGGTTCAACCCGTTGGCGTCGCGCAAATAGCTGCCCGACAGCACGGCTTCGGAAATATGTTTGCGTAAAAAGAGAAATTCTTTTTCCCCGATGAGAGGACGTGCCGTTGCAAACAACGCACGGTAGGCACAAAGGAACTCTTTGCGCTCGGCGGCGGTAAAGTATTGTTTCTCATTCATAAAACCGACAAGTATTGAAAACCGATTCAAATATAAGTTTTTTTTGCTCGATAATAATTGTTTTTACCGATGATTTTTTTTAAATTTGAGAAGTTTTCGATTTCTGACAATCCTAAAACAAATACTATGTTTACACCCGAAGATTTAGACCTATTGAAGCAGAAGGGAATCTCTGCACAACAAATCGAAGAACAGTTGCATTGTTTCGAAACCGGTTTCCCCTACCTCAAACTCGAAGCCCCGGCCGGGCTGGGAAACGGTATCCTTTCGCTCGACGACACGGCCGTAGACCATTACCTCGAAGTGTGGGAAGAATATTTGACGACCAATCCCGCCATTGTGAAGTTTGTCCCCGCGTCGGGCGCTGCCAGCCGCATGTTCAAGAATCTTTTTGAATTTGTCGATGCCGATTACACCGAGCCGACGACCGATTTCGAGAAGAAATTTTTCGGACACATACACAATTTTGCCTTCTTTGCCGACCTCAATGCCGCTTGCCTCAAAAACGAAGGCCGGGACATCGATGCCCTGATGGCTGCCGGCTGTTACAAAGCGGTGGTCGAAAATCTCCTTTTGGAAAAAGGTCTCAATTACGGAGCCCTTCCCAAAGGCATGTTGAAGTTCCACCACTATCCCGAGACCGATCGCACCGCCATGGAAGAACATCTCGCCGAAGGGGCCATGTATGCCCGCAATGAAGCCGGCGACGTGAACGTGCATTTTACGGTGTCGCACGAGCATTTGCCCTACTTCAAGCAAGTGGTCGCCGACAAGCAGGCCGCCTATGAAAAGGAGTATGACGTGAAGTACCACATCAGTTTCTCCGAGCAGAAACCGTCGACCGATACCATTGCCGCCGACATGGAAAACAAACCTTTCCGCGACAAAGGCAAATTGCTCTTCCGCCCCGGCGGACACGGAGCCCTCATCGAGAACCTCAATGACATCGATGCCGATGTGATATTCATCAAGAACATCGACAACGTAGTGCCCGACCGCATCAAACCCGAGACCGTGCGCTTCAAGAAAATCATCGGCGGAGTGCTCGTCTCGCTCAAAAAACAAATCGACACCTATGTGGCCATGCTCGAAAGCGGCAAATACACGATGGACGACGTGCGTGAGGTGATACTCTTCCTGCAACAGCAGCTCTTCACCCGTCACCCCGACATCAAGAAGATGGAAGATGCCGAGTTGGTCGTCTATCTGCTCAAAAAACTGCGCCGCCCCCTGCGCGTGTGCGGTATGGTGAAGAACGTGGGAGAACCCGGCGGAGGCCCGTTCCTCGTCTATAACGAAGACGGCTCCTTCTCACCGCAAATTCTCGAAAGTTCGCAAATCGACTTGAAGAATCCCGACTCCAAAGCCATGTTCGACAAGTCGACCCACTTCAACCCCGTCGATTTGGTATGTGCCGTCAAAAACGGAAAAGGCGAGAAATATGACTTGCCGCAGTATGTCGACAAGAAAACCGGTTTTATCTCTTACAAGTCGAAAAACGGCAAAGAGTTGAAAGCCCTCGAATTGCCTGGACTGTGGAACGGAGCCATGTCCGACTGGAACACCCTCTTTGTCGAGGTGCCCATCTCCACGTTCAATCCCGTGAAGACGGTCAACGACCTCCTGCGCGAGCAACACCAGTAACACCAATCAATCTGTGAAAGCAGCGGACTGCGCGTTTCCCCGGGCAGCCCGCTGCTTTTGCATGGAGAAGTCCCGGCCGGGCGTAAATTGTGGCGGTGCTCTTGCCCGGAATTCAATAGAAAAGGTTATCTTTGTAGCGGTATAAACCGACAACACAAAAAAACAACAACGCAAAATGGGAAAAGTCCTCATTATCGGTGCCGGCGGCGTAGCTACCGTGGCCGCGCACAAAGTGGCGCAGAACGCCGATGTTTTTACTGAAATCATGATTGCCAGTCGCACCCAGTCGAAGTGCGACGCCATTGTCGAAGCGATAGGGAACAAGGCTATCAAGACCGCCCAGGTCGATGCCGACGACGTGGAACAGCTGGTCGCCCTCTTTGAGAGTTTCCGTCCCGACATCGTGATGAACCTTGCCTTGCCCTACCAAGACCTCACCATCATGGAGGCTTGCCTGCGCACCGGTGTCAATTACCTCGACACGGCCAATTACGAGCCCAAAGACGAAGCCCATTTCGAGTACAGCTGGCAGTGGGCCTACAAAGACCGTTTCGAGAAAGCCGGCCTCACCGCCATTCTCGGTTGCGGCTTCGACCCGGGGGTGACCAGCGTTTACACCGCCTATGCCGCCAAGCACTATTTCGATGAGATTCATTATCTCGACATCGTCGATTGCAATGCCGGCGACCACCACAAGGCATTTGCCACCAACTTCAATCCCGAAATCAACATTCGCGAAATTACCCAGAAGGGTCTCTATTGGGAAGACGGCAAGTGGATTGAAACCGAACCCCTCGAAATACACCGTCCGCTTACCTATCCCAACATCGGCCCCCGCGAGAGCTACCTGCTCCATCACGAAGAGTTGGAGAGCCTGGTCAAGAACTATCCTACCATTAAGCGGGCTCGTTTCTGGATGACCTTCGGGCAGGAGTATCTCACCCACCTGCGCGTGATACAAAACATCGGTATGGCCAGCATCAAGCCCATCAATTACAACGGCATGGAAATCGTCCCGTTGCAATTCCTCAAAGCCGTGCTGCCCAATCCGCAAGACCTCGGCGAGAACTACGAGGGCGAGACCTCGATAGGTTGCCGCATACGAGGTGTCAAAGACGGCAAGGAGCTCACCTATTATGTCTACAACAACTGTTCGCACCGAGCCGCTTATGAAGAGACTGGCATGCAGGGCGTAAGCTACACCACCGGTGTACCGGCCATGATAGGTGCCATGATGTTCCTCAAAGGCATCTGGAAAAAGCCGGGTGTATACAATGTCGAGGAGTTCGATCCCGACCCCTTCATGGAGCAGCTCAACAAGCAGGGGTTGCCTTGGCACGAGATTTTCGGCGGCGACCTCGAACTGTAATGTCCAATCCTTATCATTATATAAAAAGGCATCGAGTATTCGATGCCTTTTTTGTCAGTGTGTCCCGTATCCGCAAGAGAAGATTTTTATAAAAGATAAATGTCATTCACCATTTGGAAAACTGGGTATTTTATGCTTATCTTTGTCCAAGGTAGCGTGTTGTCCCTGTGCGGTTTTTCACGGGACAAAACCCTGTCATAAATCCCAAACAGATATGAAAGTAGGAGACCTTGCCCCCGACGTGTGGGGCGTGAATCAGAACGGAAAAGAGATACGTCGCAGCGACTATCAAGGTCGCAAAGTCGCCCTTTATTTCTATCCCAAAGACAATACTTCGGGTTGCACGGCCGAGGCTTGCAATCTGCGCGACGGCTACGAAGCCTTGCGGGCTGCCGGCTACGAGGTGGTGGGCGTGAGCAAGGACAGTGAAGCGTCGCACCGCAAGTTTATCGAGAAACAGTCGTTGCCCTTTGACCTCATTGCCGACACCGATACCTCGCTCAATCAGTCATTCGGCGTGTGGACCGAGAAAAAACTCTACGGCCGGGCCTATATGGGTACGGCCCGCACGACCTTTATCATCGACGAAAACGGTGTGGTGGAACGTATCATCGACAAGGTCGATACCAAAAACCATGCCGACCAAATACTGAACAATAAATAAAATAGATAATATGGAAGAAGAAGTAAAAAAAGAACCGGCCAAAATTCCGGTTCCTGCCGAGAAGCTCAATGCGCTCCGTGCCGCGATGGACAAAATCGAGAAAAACTACGGCAAAGGCGCCATTATGAAACTGGGCGATGACCAGGTCGAGGAGATTGCCGTCATACCCTCGGGCTCTATTTCCCTCAATGCCGCGCTCGGAGTGGGTGGTTATCCCCGTGGGCGTGTCATCGAGATATACGGTCCCGAGTCGTCGGGAAAAACGACCTTGGCCATACATGCCATAGCCGAGGCTCAAAAAGCCGGCGGCATCGCTGCCATCATCGATGCCGAGCACGCTTTCGACCGCTTCTATGCCGAGAAGTTGGGCGTCGATGTCGAAAACCTTTGGATTTCACAACCCGATAGCGGCGAGCAGGCGCTCGAAATTGCCGAGCAGCTTATCCGCTCGTCGGCCGTCGACATCGTGGTCATCGACTCCGTGGCGGCCCTTACCCCCAAAGCCGAACTCGAAGGTGACATGGGCGATTCGAAGATGGGCTTGCAGGCTCGTCTCATGTCGCAGGCTCTGCGCAAACTCACCGCTACCATCAGCAAGACCAATACCACCTGCATCTTCATCAACCAGTTGCGCGACAAGCTCGGTGTGATGTTTGGCAACCCCGAGACCACTACCGGTGGTAATGCCTTGAAGTTTTACGCCTCGGTGCGCCTCGACATTCGCCGCATCAGTCAAATCAAGGACGGCGAAGAGGTCATCGGTAACCAGACCCGCGTGAAGGTGGTCAAAAACAAAGTGGCGCCTCCTTTCCGCAAAGCCGAGTTCGACATCATGTTTGGCGAGGGTATTTCCCGTTCGGGCGAAATCATCGACCTGGGTGTCGACAAGGGCATCATCAAGAAAAGCGGTTCCTGGTTCAGCTACAACGACACGAAGTTGGGGCAAGGCCGCGATGCCGCCAAGAAGTGCATACAAGACAACCCCGAGTTGGCCGACGAGCTCGAAGCCCTCATCATGGAAGCTCTCAAAGCCGGGAAATAACTGTTTCGCGGAGATACAAAAAAAGAGGAAGCCTTGCCGGGTTTCCTCTTTTTTGCAGTTAGAGTATGACGTTGGGTTTTTAGTATCTGAGGTCCTCTTCGCTCATGTCGAGGTCGTCAAATCCTTCGGTGTCGAGTTCCGAGGGGTCGTAGTCGTCGTTGCCGTAAAACTCTTCGTCGATACCGAGGTCGTTGTTCTTGATGTTCTTTTCCATCTCTTCGAAGTCTACGGACTGGGCGGGAGGGTTGCCCATGGATTTGGTGCAGACGGCCTTTTTCAGGTTTTTGCCGGTGATGATTTCGCGCAGTTCCATGAAGAATGCGCGTTCGGTCATGTTGTCGAAGACGAAGAGCATGCGTTGTTTCTCCTCTTCAAGCAGTTCGCTCAGTCGGGTTTCACCCATGACCCACGAGTCTTCGTCATAGCCGGTTTCCATGTCCATCAGCGTAACCTCGGTTTTCTTTTCCCAGTTGTCCTCGCAGATGAAGAATGAGGTCAGTTGGTCTTTGGCAAAGCCCACCGAGTCGAGTATGGCGTCGTTCAATTCGAGAAACGTCGCTTCGGAATCGATTTCTATTTCACGGGCGAAGTGGTCGACTTCGTCGGAGAGAATCAAAAATTTATAAACCATAATATTAGTAGAACCTCTTAGTTTTAAGCGTTTGTTATTTAAGTCCGCGCACGATGCCGCGTTCGGAGGAGTGTACGAATTGTAGGATTTCGTCGCGCTCGGGAGTGGCAGCGACGTTTTCTTCGATGTATTTGAGCGCGTCGCTGGTGTTCATGCCTGACATGTAGATGCAACGGTACACTTCTTGTATCACGGCGATGGCCTCGTCGCTGAATCCGCGCCGACGCAACCCTACGGTATTGATGCCGGCAAAGGCGATGGGGGTGTGGCCTATCTTGGCGTAGGGCGGAATGTCTTTGTTGACCTGCGAGCCTCCCTGTATCATGACATGGCTGCCGATGTGGGTAAACTGGTGGCACAGTACGCCGCCGCTGAGAATGGCGTAGTCGTCGATAACGACTTCTCCGGCAATCTGAGAGGAGTTGGAGATGATGATGTTGTTTCCGAGTTTGCAGTCATGGGCAATGTGCACATAGGCCATGAGCAGGCAGTTGTTGCCGACGATGGTTTTGCCTTTTGAGGCGGTGCCCCTGTTTACGGTGACATATTCGCGCAGGGTGGTGTTGTCGCCGATTTCGGCCGTGGTCTCTTCGCCTCTGAATTTGAGGTCTTGGGGAATGGCCGATACGACGGCTCCCGGGAATATGGTACAGTTCTTGCCGATGCGGGCGCCTTCGAGAATGGTTGCGTTGGACATGATGCGGGTCCCGTCGCCGATGACGACATTCTTGTCGATGGTGACAAACGGGCCTATTTCGACATTGTTACCGATTTGGGCTTCGGGGTGAACAAATGATAATGGGTGCTGCATGAGATATGAGGGTTAGGACTTTTATTTGTTTTTGGAAATTTGTGCCATGAATTCGGCTTCGGTCGTGATTTTGTCGCCGACAAATACGTAACCTTTCATGTAAGCGCAACCGCGGCGCATCTCGGTCATGAACGACACATGGAAGATGGCCGTGTCGCCGGGTACCACTTTTTGGCGGAATTTTACGTTGTCGATTTTCATGAAGTAGGTCGAGTAGCTGGTGGGGTCGTCGACGCTGTTGAGCGTGAGCAGACCGCCGGTCTGAGCCATGGCTTCGATGAGCAACACGCCGGGAACGACCGGTTCCTGGGGGAAGTGTCCCTGGAAGAAAGGTTCGTTGCTGGTGAAGTTCTTGATGCCGACAATGTGGTTCTTGCCGATTTCGATGATTTTGTCGACCAGCAGCATCGGGTAACGGTGCGGCAGCAACTCTTTGATGCGGTTGACGTCCATGACCGGTTCTTTGTTCGGGTCATAGAACGGGGCTTGTATCTCTTGCCGTTTCACCTCTTTGCGTATGGCACGGGCAAACAGGTTGTTGATTTTGTGCCCCGGACGTGTGGCGATGATGCGCCCCTTGATGGGCTTGCCTATGAGGGCGATGTCACCGAGAATGTCGAGGAGTTTGTGGCGGGCCGGCTCGTTGTTGAAGGCGAGCGGGCGATTATTGATGAATCCCAGTTCGTTGGCATTCTTGTGCGGCGCTCCCACGAGGTCGGCTATGCGGTCAAATTCCGATTGTTCTATCTTTTGGTCATAGATGACGATGGCATTGTCGAGGTCGCCACCTTTGATGAGGTTGTTTTTCAGCAACGGCTCTATCTCTCTCACGAAGACGAATGTGCGTGCACCGGCAATCTCCTCGGCAAAGTTTTTCATGTCTTCGAGGCAAGCATACTGGTAGTTGAGTATCGGAGAGTTGAAGAGTACCATGGTGCTTACGCTGAAATGGTCGTCGGGCAAGGCGATAATCGACGAGCCGCTCTCTTCGTCGGTGATTTCGATTTTGTTGCGAATGATGTAATAGTCTTTCTCGGCTTCTTGCTCTTCGATGCCGACACGCGCGATGTTTTCGATATAGATTTGCGAGCTGCCGTCGAGTATGGGAAATTCGGGGGCATTGACCTGTATCAGGCAGTTGTCGATTTCCGAGGCGTAGAGCGCTGCCATGGCATGCTCGATGGTGCTTACCGTGATGTTGCTTTTGCTCAGTACCGTGCCGCGTTGGGTATTGGCAACGTTTTCGGCAACGGCGTCGATGATGGGTTGTCCTTCGAGGTCGATGCGTTGTATTTTATATCCGTGGTTTTCGGGAGCCGGCAAGAACGTGATTTCGATGTCGAGCCCGGTATGCAAGCCTTTCCCCCGCAGGGTAAAGCTGCTTTTCAGTGTTTGTTGTTTCATCTCCATATCTCCTTATCGTTTGGGGCCGGTTGGAGGTTTATTCGCCCCGTTGTTGTTTTAATGATTTTATCTCTTTTTGTAGTTCTCTGATGGTTTGGCTCAACTCGGGCAATTTGCGCATGAGTACCGAAACCCGGGCAAATTCGCGAGCCGGCATGGCCGGTGTCCCCAGCAGGGTGTTGTTCGGGTCGATGTGGTTGGGAATGCCCGTCTGGGCTCCCACATTCACATGGTCGCCCACGGTGATGTGACCGGCTACGCCTACTTGTCCGCCCATCATGCAGTGGCTGCCTATCTTGGTCGAGCCGGCGATGCCGCACTGTGCGGCCATGACGGTGCTTTCGCCTATCTCCACGTTGTGTGCCACCTGTATGAGGTTGTCGAGTTTCACCCCTTCATGTATGACAGTCGAGCCCATGGTGGCACGGTCGATGGTCGTATTGGCGCCTATCTCTACGTTGTCTTCGATGACCACGTTGCCGATTTGGGCGATTTTTACATATTTCCCGTCATGCGGGGCAAACCCGAAACCGTCGGCTCCGATGACCGCACCCGCGTGTATGATGCAGTTGTTGCCGATGACGCAGTCGTGGTAAATCTTCACGCCGGGATAGATGGTGGTGTTGTTGCCAATCTTCACGTTGTCGCCGATATAGGCTTGGGGATAGATTTTGCACCCTTCTCCCAAAACGGCATGTTCGCCGATGTAGGCAAAGGCTCCTATGTAGATAGAGTCGGAAAGTGTGGCCGACGCTGCAACATGGGAACCCTCTTCGATGCCTTTTTTCTCGGGGCGGGCGGCATTTACCATGTTTAGCAGCATGGCGAGGCAGGCATAGGCATCTTCGACCTCGATGAGCGTGGCCTTTATTTCGCCTTCGGGAGTGAACCCTTTGTTTACCAATACGATGCTGGCTTGGGTCGTGTATATGTGGGGCGTATATTTCGGATTGGCAAGAAAAGTCAGAGTCCCGGCTTTCCCTTCTTCGATTTTGGACAGATTGCTAACTTTGACGTTTTCGTCGCCGATGACTTTTCCACCCAGGAACTGGGCGATTTCTTTTGCCGAAAATTCCATAAATGATTCTTTTTTATTGTTCGGTCTTTTTCTTAAAACGACAAAGTACGCATTTTTTTTTGAAATTAGAAAATAAATCCCACACCATATTTTCATGCGGTCATTTCGCTTCCTCCGAAAAAATATCGATTTGTCTTTTTATATAAATAAAAGTGTATATGTGTGACGATTTTTCAAATAAAATGGTTACTTTTGTCCGAATTTGTAGCTTTAAAATTTTCTTTTCAAAAAGCGGATTTTGCGGTTGCAAATTTGTTTATATGTCGAAAATACAAAAACTCTGTATGATATGATGAAGCCTTTGCAGGAAAAACTGGCTAAGTACGATGCTCCCCAAAAAGCCAAAGCTTTGGGCGTGTATCCCTACTTTCGGAAAATAGAAAGTGAACAGGATACCGAAGTGATAATCAATGGGAAGAAAGTCCTCATGTTTGGCTCGAACAGCTATTTGGGACTCACCAACCACCCGAAAATAAAAGAAGCGGCCATTGCTGCCATCAAGAAGTATGGCACGGGTTGTGCCGGGTCGCGCTTCCTCAACGGTACTCTCGACATACATGTGGAGCTCGAAAACCGTTTGGCCCGTTTTGTGGGCAAGGAAGAGGCGATTATCTATTCTACCGGTTTTCAGGTGAACATGGGCGTGATTTCCTGCCTCACAGGTCGCGAGGATTATATCATTTGGGACGAGCTCGACCATGCCTCGATTATTGAGGGTCGTCGACTCAGTTTTTCCAACTCGTTGAAGTTCAAACATAACGATATGGCATCGCTCGAAAAGGTCCTCAAATCGTGCAAAGAAGATGCCATAAAACTCATCGTTGTCGATGGAGTGTTCAGCATGGAAGGCGACGTAGCCAATCTCCCCGAAATCGTGGCGCTTGCCAAGCAATACAACGCGTCTATCTATGTCGACGAGGCCCACGGAATCGGAGTGTTCGGGCGTCAAGGCCGTGGCGTGTGCGACCATTTCGGGGTGACCGACGATGTCGATTGCATCATGGGCACATTCAGCAAGTCGTTTGCTTCGTTGGGCGGTTTTGTCGCCACCGACTCTGTTACGGCCAACTATTTGCGCCACAATTCCCGTTCCTACATATTCAGTGCCAGCATCACGCCCGCTTCGACGGCTGCCGTTTCGGCGGCTCTTGACATCATCGAGAGCGAACCCGAACGCATTCAGCACCTGTGGGACATTACCCATTATGCCCTCGACGGATTCCGTCGCATCGGTTGTGAAATCGGCAACACGACGACACCTATCATTCCGCTCTTTATCCGGGACAACAACAAGACATTCAGGGTAACCCGCGACCTCTTCGAAGAGGGAATCTTTGTCAACCCGGTTGTATCGCCGGCCGTGCCTTCGGAGGATACGCTCATTCGCTTCTCCCTGATGGCAACCCATACCTTCAAACAAGTCGATTACGCCTTGGAGAAGATAGAGAAATGCTTCAAGAAGCTCGATATCATCAAATAATATTTTCTTTCGAACGCAAAACCCCTCGACCGATAAGGTTCGAGGGGTTTTTGTTTTTACCTTCTCCCATAATATGGCCGTTTCGGGCATGAAGCGGTGTGCTTTGCGAGTCTGTCTCCTTGATGTCGGCATTTTCTCGTGATATAAAAACACAGGCGAGATTCCTGACGAATCTCGCCTGTGCTTCTTCCCGAAGAGGGAAATGTGTTTTTATTTCATTTTAAGCGCTTTGCGAATGTCCTTGGGTATGGCGTTCTTGTTTACCATATAAGACATGGTCTTGTAGGCGACGAACGGGCGCGAGAAGTAGTAGTAGCCGTCGTAGGGCGATGCCGTTACACCCCATGAGTTTTTCACCTTGTAGTAGGGGTTGCCGTTTTGGTCTACGGCTGTTCCGATGATGACCATGCCGTGGTCGTCGGTCGTCTCGTAGTTGTCAAATGCCGTTTGGCGCATTTCCTGGGTGATGACTTTTTCTTTGCCGGGCTTGTCAAACTTGTAGAGCATGTTCTCGCGTTCTCTCGGCGAAAGGTCCCCCCAGCGTGAAGCCTCGGTGCCCTCCATGCTTTCGAGGTCGACTTCGGGAACGATGGCAATGGCTTTGGTGCGGCTGAACCCTCTCTCGCTCACGTCACTGCCCCAGGCGATGGTGTATCCGTTTTCGAGGGCGTTGTCGATGATGCGCATCATGTCGTCGAGCGGCACGTTGTAGCTATATCCCCACGACCAGTTGTCGGGAACTTCGAGCACGAAAGTCGAGTAGAAGGGGTGGTGCGTATAGGAGGTGATGTCGACATAGTCTTCCATCTTGATGGGGAGCGATGCGGCAAACGATTGAGGCGTATATTCCTTTCCGTTGTAGGTGAATGTCTCGGGCATTTTGCCGAAGTAGGCATCGAGAATGCCGTTCAAACCCTCTTGCCAGGCGGTCGTGAGTTTTCCGCCGGTCGCATCGGCGGTTTTGATTACGGCGTCGACATAGGCTTTCAGCACGGCGTCTATTTCGTTAAATTCGGGCAACTCCGTTCCGTAGTTGAGCCCGGGATACACCTCTTCGGGTACGATGCCGTAGTCGCGAATGCCGTTGGTGACATCGTGTGCGGCACCGCCGACGGCAAAGTTGAGGCTGCCGTGCAGACGTACATATTTCACCGCTTTCTCGAAGTAGATGTTACGCACGATCCACATTTCCGAGAGGTCTATTTCTCCTCCCCCGGCACGGCGTATCTCATCTTCGAGGAACGACAGGGTCGAGAAGCACCAGCACGTCCCGCTGCGGTATTGGTTCTTGATGGCATTGGTGGGAAGCACTTTGACATCGGTGAATACATAGCCTTCCTCTTTTTTCTCCTCTTTCTTTTCGGGCTCTTGGGCTGCGGCCGAGAAAACAACGCCGGCCAAGGCCAAGGTAAACAGAAATCTCTTCATATCGGTTTGTGTGTTAAAAGTTTAAATGCGATTCCGTGAAAAATATATTCTCTTCTTCGCAAAAATACAACAAACTTTGCAAAGTACCATCTCAGGGAAAGAATTCTTTTCCTGTGCTAAATGAAAACGCCGAAAGATTAATTCTTTCGGCGTTTTCATTAAATATGTTTTGTATTAAAATTCGTAACCTAAACGCAGAGAAAGCGAGTGTCCGTTTGTTGATTCAAAATAACCACTACTATACCACCCCCCGTAATAATAATTATAATAATAATAAACATCTATGCCTGTTAGTTGGTATCCTGTGCTTATGTGCAGAGCGTTTTTACGCAAGGGTATTCTGATACCAACGAAGAAATTGAAATAGGCACTTCCTGCATCTTCCAATGCGGCATAACCCACGCGTGTACCCATATAAGGTGCTATTTTGCGGGTGTTGGGGTTGAGAAGGTTTACCCGGCATTCGGCGAAGATGGGCAAATATAAGTATGTGCCAGCTTCAAAGCCTATACCTCCGCCCACAAATACATAAGGTGCAAACTGGTATCCGTGTGAAGTATAGAAAGATGCCGATGCCATGAATCCAGCATAATCGTTTGAACCTATGGCGCAACCAATTTCTCCGAAACCTTTGTAGCCGCTGATGTAATTCCCTTGCGTGGTTCTTTGTGTATATTTGGGCGTTTGTAAAATGCTACTCCCCCCTGCGAATTGAGCGTTGCAAATCTGACCGCTGAACAATAGGGCGAATATCGCCCACATAAATCTTTTTTCCATAGTTCTTGTTTTTTTGAGGTTAGCGGTATAGTACGGAATTGTGCCCATCAAAATTCATTTTCCAGATATTGTATCGTCCTTGTGGATTGCCTCGCTGCGAGAGGAAATAGATACTTTTTCCGTCGGGCGCCCACACGGCCGAAAGGTCATTCCCAGGGTGATAGGTGAGTTGGGTGAGGTTGTTTCCATCTGTGCCTACGACATAAACGTCGGTGTTCCCTCGGCTGCTGCCGGTACAAACTATCCATTTGCCGTCGGGGGAGAGTTGTGGGGTTGAGAAACTTTGGTCGGGGCGTGAGAGCACAACCTCTTCGATTCCTTTTTCGGGATTGATTTTCCATATTTCGCACAGCCCGCGGTTGTTGTATCGGGTGCAATAGTAAGATCCAGGTTCATTGGGAATAGGGCAAGGAGTCATGCCACGGGAATAGTTCGATAGGAGATTGTTTGCCCGGTCATATCCCCATATGCTGTAATTGTTGTTGCCTTCCATGCGGTGGAAAAACAATATGTTACCGTCGGCCGACAAAGTCCCGCAATAATCGTTGGCGCTACCGATGGCGGTTATTTGGCGGACAACTGAACCTTGGTTGGCATTTATCAGATAGATACTGTTGCGTCCGTTACTATATTCTGAGAAGCATATTGTTGTTCCGTCGGGTGACCAAGAGAGATCCTGTACCAAGTTCCGGAAGGTTCGTTGAGTTGATATTCCCCCAGAAGTCGTGTTTTTTACCATGATGTTTTGCAAGTTGTTTTTGTAGCAGATGTAGGCTATGCGTTCTCCGTCGGGAGATACGTCGATAAAAGGATTAACCCACCATTCGACGGTGGTAATGCCGTTTATAGTCGTTTTTCTGACGTTTGGCGTGACAACTTCATCATTTTCTTCGGTAATCTTTTCAAATTTGATTCCTCCTTCTTCAGGGACAGAGATTGTTCCGTAAACAACCGTTTGTATCGGTTTACAAGCGCAGATGAATATCAGGCAGCAGGTGAGTAGATACAGTACGTTTTTTTTCATGTGATAAATTTTTGAATAAAGTCGAGTTTTCTTCTCCTGTTAATAAATTTTCTATGATAAGATTATGTATGGCAAAGATAAATACAAATAACATATTTTGAAAGATTATTTTTGAGTTTTTTCCAAACTTTTTGATAGTCCGCTGCAAAAAAAACCGCGACTCTTCGTGAGGGTCGCGGCTTTGATTATGGAGAAAAGAGTGATGATTATTCCACAACGATGGGTTTGTATTTGGGCACAAGGGCTTTCATGATGAACCATGCGATGAGGTAAGCTACGGCGCAGATGCAGAAGATAATCATGTATCCGGCTTCCTTGCCTTCGAATCCCATGAAGCGGAATGCTGCGCCCATGTTCTCGGAGTGGGTGAACAGGGCACCGGCACCTTTGTTGATGAGGAACGAACCTACACCGCCGGCCATACCGCCGATACCGGTGATGGTGGCAATGGCTCCTTTGGGGAACATGTCACCGATGGTCGAGAAGAGGTTGGCGCTCCAAGCCTGGTGTCCGGCTCCGGCAAGACCGATGATGATGGCAGGCCACCATACCGAGATGGCGCCGGCTCCTTGTGCGAGAAGTGCCGGCAGGGGCAGGAAGGCAAAGATGAGCATGGCCAACATACGTCCGGCATAGGGGTTCATGCCTTTTTTCTCGACAAAAAGACGAGGCAGGTAGCCGCCGAAGATGGAGAGCACCGTAACGATGGCATACAGTGTGATGATGAGGGCGATACCCATTCCTGAACTCGATTCATAACCATATTGGTCGGAGAAATAGGCGGGTGCCCAGAAGAGGTAGAACCACCATACACCATCGGTGAAGAATTTGCCGACGATGAACGACCAGGTCTGACGGTAGCAGAAACATTTCCAGAAAGGAATGGTTTTCTCTGCTTCTTTCTTTTCTTCTACGACAGCTTTGGCTTCTTCCTTGTCGTCTTGGAGGATATAGTCGAGCTCGGCTTGGTTCACATGTTTCGATTTCTCGGGTTTGTCATACATGAACACCCAGAATCCCATCCACAGGAAGCCCAGCGCACCGATGATGACGAATGCCATTTCCCAGCCACCGCCTACGCCGTGGTCTTTGAAATATTGTGCCAACAGAGGAATGGTAGCGGGGGCGACAAGAGCACCTACCGATGCTCCCGAGTTGAATATCGAGGTGGCAAATGCACGGTCTTTCTTGGGGAAGTATTCGGCCGTTACCTTGATGGCGGCAGGGAAGTTGCCGGCTTCACCGAGGGCGAGGATACAGCGGGCGGCAATGAAGAGCCATACGCTGGTCGTTGCAATGGCAAGGGCGGCTGTGGTACCTGATTGTACGGCGGTCATGACTTTTACGCTTTCATAACCTTGGATATGCATGGTCAGCCAGCCGCAGAGGGCGTGGGCACATGCACCGAAGCTCCATACGCCGATGGCCCAGAGGTAACCTCTTTTGGTTCCCATCCAGTCTACGAATTTGCCGGCGAAGAGCATGCAGATGGCATAGATGATAGAGAAGGTTGCGGTAATCGTTCCGTAATCGTTATCGGTCCAGTGGAATTCGGGCGCGATAAAGTCTTTCCATGTGAGCGACAACACTTGGCGGTCCATATAGTTGACGGTAGTTGCCACGAACAGCAAGACACACATCCACCATCGCCAGTTTGTTGCCAGTTTTGTAGTTGTTGATGTTTGAGTCATAAACGTGTTTTTTATGATAAATGAATAAGTTACAGAGAAAAAGTAAAGAAGGCAGGTCTTGAAAACCTGTCTTCTTTACTTGGTTTGTTAGCGGATTTCTTTGATGATGTCGAGGGCGCCTTTGCAGAGCTCGGTGATTTTGCTCCACTCTTTGGCGGCGATGACTTCTTTGGGGAAGAGGTTGCTACCCATGCCTACGCAGGTAACGCCGGCTTTGAACCAACCTTCGAGGTTTTCGCGGGTGGGTTTCACGCCACCGGTCACCATGATGTTGCTCCAAGGCATCGGGGCTTTCAATCCTTTTACGAACGACGGGCCAAGAACGTCACCGGGGAATACCTTGCAGAGGTCGCAACCGGTTTCCTGGGCAAATCCGATTTCCGATACCGAACCGCAACCCGGGGTATAGGGCACGAGACGACGGTTACATACTTTCGAGATTTCGGGGTTGAACAACGGGCCTACAACGAAATTGGCACCCAGTTGGATATACAGGGCGGCGGTTGCGGGGTCTACGACCGAACCTACACCCATGGCCATTTCGGGGCACTCTTTGGCGGCGAATTTTACCACTTCGGCAAATACTTCGTGAGCGAAGTCTCCGCGGTTGGTAAACTCAAATGCGCGAACACCACCTTCGTAGCAGGCTTTTACTACTTGTTTGGCAACTTCGACATCTTTGTGGTAGAATACCGGTACCATACCGGTCGAGGCCATCTTTTGCAGTACCTCTGTTTTTGAAAATTTTGCCATAATCGTTTCTTTTATAAGATAAGAATTATTTCTTGAATATGTGTTTCCTTCATGAGTCGGTGTCCCGATAATTATCTCGACACGCGGCCGGAGGCGTCACCGCTCATGAGTTTCTCGACCTCTTCGACAGTCACCATGTTGTAGTCGCCATAGATGGTGTGTTTGAGGCAAGAAGCAGCCACGGCAAAGTCGAGGG